>CAXICP010000104.1:0-9066 GCA_964022595.1 uncultured Salipiger sp. | reverse complement strand
GTTCGCCCTTGAACAGGATGTCGCCCTGCTGGCTGTCTTCCAGCAGGTTGCAGCAGCGCAGAAGGGTCGATTTCCCCGACCCGGACGAGCCGATAAGCGACACCACGTCGCCGCGATGCGCGGTCACGTGAACGCCCCTGAGCACCTCGAGGCTGCCGTAAGCCTTGTGCAGGTTGCGGATCTCGATGACGGGGCGCGCGTTCGGCAAGCCTTACCTCGGGGCATTTGATTTGACGTTGGGCTGAAACATGGGCGGAAACCCGCCCGCAATGCAATGCGCAAAACGGCATCCCGCGCGCGGTTTGCGCCGCGTCATGCGGCGAATGCCCGTGCCTGAGGCGCCCGCGCGGCGGATGGGCTCTATCCCTGCGGCGCCTCTTCGATGCGTTTGCGCGCCATGGCAGAGTCCACATCGCTGACGCCCAGCAGGTTGGCGACCAGCCGCAGCAGCGCGTCTTCTTCCGCCTCGCGCACGCCATCGGCAAGCACAACCTGCCACAGCGCTTCGATCACCTTGATGCGCTGGTCGTAATCCACCGCATCCTTGATGGCGCGGGTAAAGCGCACGGTGTCGGGCGCTTCGGCTTCCAGCGCCTCGGCTTCGCCGCGCAGGCGCGTCGCCTCGAACGGGGAAAGCCCGTAGCGGGCGGCGGCGATGCGGTCGATGCGGCTGCGCTCGGCGTCGTCATAGGTTTCGTCGGCCCGGGCGACGCGCACCAGCAGCGCGGTCAGCGCAAGGCGGGCATCGGTATCGGGAAGCGGCGCGGGGCCGGGCTCGGTGAGCCTGCGTAGGAAATCTGCGAACATGCCCTGCATATAGCGCGGCAGGGGGCCGCGGGAAAGCGCCGCTCGCACCCGCGTGAGCGGCGCTTCAAAGCGTGTCCAGAAGGCGGCGGCGCTCTGCGTCCAGCGCATCATCCCCAAGGCCGAGATGTTCCTCGATCATCGCGACCATGGCGGATTCGTCGGTGCCGGTGATGCCGTCCGCATGCACCACGTCCCACAGCGCCTCGGCGGCGGCGCGGCGCTGCGCCAGCGGCACCGCCTCGCGGATATGTTCGGCCATGGTGGCGGCATCGGGGCCGTCCTTGGCCAGCCTTTCGCACACGGCGCGCATCCGGGCGGCGCGCACCGGGTCCAACCCGCAGGCCTTGGCAAGGGTGCGGTCGATCTGTTCGACCTCTTCGAAAAGATAGGCGTGATCGGCCATGGCCACCTTGACCAGCAGCGCCCCCAGCGCGTGGCTGGCATCAAGATCGGGCAGCGGGCGGTCCGGCGCCTGCCCAAGGTGAAGCAGGGCCTTCAGTCGTTCGAACATGGCGGTCCCTTTCCTGTGGCTGCGTCCTGCCCGGCAATGTTACCAGCGCGCTGCGGAAGGTGGCAGCGAAATCGGCCCTCAGCCGGCGCGCCGTGGCAGCGCGATTTCCGCCGGGGTCACGCCAAGAAACGTTTCGGCCAGGGCAAGCGGGCGGGGATCGCCCGGCGCGCAGGACCCCGCCGCGCGAAGCGTGTCGGCCAGGCTGACCGCCATGGCGCAGCGGTCCGCGTGGCAGATGACGCTGTGCAACAGCGCGGCGAACTGGGCGTTGTCGGGCGCGGCGGCTTCGACCCGGGCGCAGGCTTCCAGCATTTCCGACGCCTCGGCGGGCGTAAGGTCATAGCGGCGGGCAAGCACCGTGTCCAACATGCCGGGCAGCGCGAACAGCGGCGCGTGTTCGGTGCGCGCCGCGCGCAGCAGCAGCGCACCCAGCGCCAGCGGTGCATCGCCGGGATCGAACGGGGCCGCCTGCGGGGCGGTCAACCAGAATCTCAGGTTGCGTCCCACGCCGCGCCCGCCCTGGGATTGCGCGCCAGATGCGCATGAGGAAATTGCCGCATGTCGGTCCTTTCAAGGTAGCGCAGGATCAATCCGGTGCATGCCACGGCGCAGGCAAGACCGCGCCGTGCGATGGGCGCGCGGCGGGTTTGAGGCAGGGAAAAAAGGGGCCTGACGTGGATCATGACAACCAAGATACACGCCCACGGCGATTTTGTTCCGAGTTTTTTCTAGCCGGTCAGCTTGCGCGGGCGAACAGGCGGTCGATGCGCGCGGTTTCGTCTTTCAGCCCCCAGGGCGGGTTGATGACGAACATGCCCGATCCGGTCATGCGGTGCCCCGCGCGGATCGGGGGGAAGCGGACCTCGTGGCGCAGGGCATCGGGGTGGGCGGCCTGCAATGCGCGCAGCATGGGAACGTGCAGCCCCGATGTCAGGATCGGGTACCACAGCGCCAGCACCCCGACATTCCATTTGCGCGCGACCTGACCCAGGAAGCGCGGGATGCTGTCGTAGTCGGCCTTGATCTCGTAGGACGGGTCGACCAGCATCATGCCCCGGCGCGGGTCCGGCGGGCACAGGCTTTGCGCCAGTTCGAACCCGTCCTGGCGGTGGATGGCCACGTCCTGTCCGCGCAGCGCGTCCCGAAGGGCGGCGTGTTCCTGCGGATGCAGTTCGGCCAGATGCAGCCGGTCGGCGGGGCGCAGCAGCGCGCGCGCGATCATCGGAGACCCCGGGTAGGCATGATCGCCATGGTCGGAGCGGACCTGCTGCAGCGCGCGGGTATAGGGATGGCCCTGTGGCAGCGCGCCGCTTAGCGCGCCGATGCCCTTGGCGGCCTCGCCGGTGCGCTGCGCCTCGTCGGCGGACAGGTCATAAAGCCCGCGCCCCGCATGGGTTTCAATGTAGCTGACCGGCTTGTTCTTGCGGGTCAGGTAATCCAGCATCCACGCAAGGATGGCGTGTTTCTGCACATCCGCAAGGTTTCCGGCGTGATAGAGGTGCTGATAGGAAAGCATGGCGGCTCCGGCAGGGACTCGGACCCATGTCTAGGGGATCGCGCGGCGATAGGCGACAGGGCGCGGCAAGTTTTCCGCCGCGCCCGCCGGCCGATCAGTCGGGGCGCGCGATGTGCTGGATGTCGGTGAAGCCTTCGAACCTGGGCGCGCCTTCGTACAGCTTGCGGGTGTCGCCCGCGCGCGCATGGGCCGCGCGAAAGCTGTCCGACCGGGTCCAGTCGCGAAAGGCGTCTTCGTCCTTCCAGACGGTGTGCGACGCATACAGCACGCGCCCGTCTTCCTCGGGGCCGCGCAGCATGTGAAATTCGACAAAGCCCGGCATCTGGTGCAGGTGGCTTTCGCGCGACAGCCAGAGCTGTTCGAAGTCTTCCGCGTTTTCAAGCGGAACGGTGAAGCGGTTCATGGCAAGGTACATTCGGGGTCCTTTCCGGGTATGGGGCTGGGCGCCGCGCGGGCGGGGGGTCAGCGCGCCTTGATCTCGATGGAAAAGCTGCGCCGCGCGCCGCTGGGGGGCGCGGGAAAGGGCGAGGCCCGCTGCACCACGCGCAGCGCCGCCTGGTCAAGCGCCGCCGAGCCAGAAGAGCGCGCAACCGACAGCCCCGCAAGCCCGCCGCCGCCGCTGATGCGGAAGGCGATAACCGCGCTGCCCCGCGCGTTAAGCCGGGGGCGCGGCACGCGGCTAAGCTTGCGCATGACCTGCCCGGGGTAGTTGCTGGCCGCCGCGTTGCCCGATTCCGCCGACTGACCGCCGGCCCCACTTGACGCGGCGCGCGCGCTTTGCGTGCCGCTGGCCTGGCCCGCGCGGGCGTTGCGCTGTGCGTTGCCCTGCTGCTGGCGCTGCGGCGTCGGTTCCGCGCGGCGTTGCGGTTCGGGCCTTGGCTGCGCCGTTTCGCGCCGGGGTTCGGGCACGTCCAGCGTTTCGGGCCGCGTCATGGGGCGGCGGGAAACGGCGACCGCCTCTGCCGAGACATCCTCGCGTTCGGGGGCGATGGATGTGTCGGGGGGCGTGGGGGCCTCGGCGGTCTGCGGTTCGGGTTCGGGTTCGGCAGGGGCGGGGGGCGTGGGCGCGGGTTCGCTTTCCAGCGGCGCCGTCTCTTCGGGCGCGATTGCCGCGACCACGTCGGATTCCGCCGACAGGGTAAGGGTTTCGGTGGTTTCCATCGGCACGGCTTCGGCGGGCGGCGCCTGGCTTGGCACCGGCTGGGCGGGCGCGGGCGCGCGCTCTGGCGCCTCGGCGGGCAGGGCGGCCTGGGGGTCTTCGGCCGGGGTGGGTTCGGCCGGGGTGGGGTCGGGCTGCTGGACGGGCTCGGCCTCGGTCGGGGTGTCGGGCGGCTCGGCGCTAAGGCTGCCCTCTGCCATGTCGGCAAAGCTGGACCCGATCGCCGCTTCGGGGGCGCCCGCCGCGCCTTCGATCAGGGCCGAAGGTTCGGACTGCATCAGCGCCACGGCAACAGCGCCATGCGCGGTGCAGGCCAGCAGGGCTGCGATGAACTTGGCCGCACGGGAACTGCGGACACCGATGTTGACCATCATTCAAGCCCCCTTTCGGACACGACCAGAACCCTTTCGGCGCCGCCGCGCCGCAGGGCACGGGCCAGGGCGACCAGATCCGCGGCAGGAAGGTCGCGGTCGGGCACAAGGCGCACCACCTCGGGGGCGTCCTCGCCCAGCTCGCCAAGATATGCCTCGGCGCTGGCGACGGGGGCGCCGCGCAGCAGCAGCGTGCCGTCGGGGCGCACCACCAGCGCGTCGTTCGGCGGCGGCGCGCCGTCCAGATCGGCGGTGTTCACCAGCTTCAGCGCCGGGTCGATGGGCTGCGCCACCTGTCCGGCCACAAGGAAAAAGATCAGCATCAGGAACACGACGTTGATCAGCGCAATCGTCGGTTCCCGGTCGGATTTCGCGCGTTTCACCCCGATCATCACGACGCTCCAAGGATGGTGGGCGAAAAGCCCGGCACGCCGCGCAGCACCACCAGCAGATCCGTCAGCCGCTGCGATGAGACCTCGGGCTGCAACGCCACCAGCAGGCGGCGGGATTCGCCGTCACCCTGCGCTTCGGTTTCGCGCCTCAGCGCACCCGGCAGATCGTCCAGCGTCAGTTCGGCGGCGTTCAGCATCAGCGTTTCAGGCCCAAGGCGCAGGAACAGCGGCCGCGATTCGCCCGCCGAGGCGGTCCCGGCGCCGGCGGCCATCAGCTCGACCTCGGAAAATTTCGAAAAGGTCGAACTGAGCATGAAGAACAGCAGCAGCAGGAAGATGACGTCGATCAGCGACGTCATCGACAACCTGCGCCTGCGGCGTGTCCTACGCATGAACGGGCGCGCCCAGCGGTTCGGTGGCCTCGGGCGCGGCGCCCGCCGGTGACAGGATGCTGCGCAGGGCGCGGTCGGCCAGCACGCGTTCGGCGTCGATGCGCGCCTCAAGCCAGCTTAGCAGAACCTGCGTGGGCATCGCCACGGCCAGCCCGACGGCGGTGGTCAGCAGCGCCACCCAGATGCCGCCCGCCAGAAGCGACGGATCGACCTGGCTGCCCGCGTCCTGAAGCGCCTGGAAGGCGGCGATCATGCCCAGCACCGTGCCGAACAGCCCGACCAGCGGCGACAGCTGCGCCACGCCGTCAAGGAAGCGAAAGCCACGTTCAAGCCGGGCGAAACGGGTTTCCGCCTCGGAATCCAGCCGGGCGCTGTCGACGGTGCCGGCCAGCGCCATGGCCACGACGGGGCGCAGGTAGCTGGTCGAACGGTCCAGCGCACGGTGCGCTTCGGCGCGATCGCCCCGGTCCCATGCGGCGACCGCATCGCGCAGCGCGCGGTGACGCCCGACCCCGGCGGCGCGGAACTGCCACAGCTTGTACAGGACCACGGCCAGCGTGATGATCGAAACCACGGCAAGGAACAGCACAACCGGCCCGCCCAGATCGTAAAGGCGCATCACCATGTCGCGCAGCATCTCCAGCGGCGTTCCGGTCATCCCATCATCTCCACGTCGGTGCGGCTGGACAGGGACAGACCGTCGGTGCAGACCTGTGCGCCAGCCTCGGCCTCGCAGGTGGCGGCGCCGTTGATCAGCACCTGACCCAGCGCGTCGCATTGAAGTTCGGGCACGACGAACTGGCGCAGGCGCGGCTTGTTGGCGGGAAGTTCGCCGAAGTCGAACAGCGTCAGGCGGTCGACCTGGCCGGTGGTGTCGAACAGCACGGTTTCGAACACCGCCGCCGAGATCGGCGCGCCGGTGCCGTTGCGCGCAAGGAAGCTAAGCTTGCAGCCGCGTTCGGTCTGTTCCTGGGCGTTCAGCTCGATGGAAAGCGGCGCGGGTTCGGCGCTGTCCTGCGCAAAGCCCGGGGCCGCAAGGAAGATTGCGCCGATAAGCGAGGTCAGCGCGGAAAAGGCGTGGAGACGGATGACACTGGGCACCGGCAGCTCCCTGGAATGTAGGTCTGGATTGAGTGCTTGCACCCGTCCGGGCGCTGGCTGGATCGTCCCGTCAGGAATCACCACAGATCAGCCGATTTTACAATACCTTATTAAGTTTCTCAACTACTCGGGATGGCGCAGCGAGGGGCGCAAAACGCGAAAGGGCCGCCCGAGGGCGACCCTTTTCGTCTTCTTCCCGCGATCGGGAGAGTTTGGAGCGGGCGAGGCGATTCGAACGCCCGACCCTTACCTTGGCAAGGTAATGCTCTACCCCTGAGCTACGCCCGCATCCGTGGCAGCCGTGCTGCCGGTGACCAACTGGAGCGGGCGAGGCGATTCGAACGCCCGACCCTTACCTTGGCAAGGTAATGCTCTACCCCTGAGCTACGCCCGCGACCGGTTGGTAGGGGGGCATTTACGGATTTCGCCGGCCCTCTGCAAGAGAAAACTTTGCCTTTTCGATCCGAAAATCGGGCGGGTGGGGCAGGGGCGCAGGCGGGGCTGGCCCCCGCGCGTATCGGGGCCGCAAGCGAAGGGGTGGCAGATGTGGGCTGCGCCGCGATTCGCTGCGGCTGGCCGTTGTGGGGCCCACGCACGAAAAACCCCGCCGGCGGCTGCACGGCGGGGTTTCCATATTCCGGATCGACAAGAAGGCTTGCGGATCAGCTTTTCTTGCGGCGACGCAGCATCACCAGACCGCCAAGACCTGCCAGAAGCAGGGGCGCACCGGCGGGAAGCGGAACGGCGGCGGGCGTGTAGTCATAGGTCACGGTCGCGGTCGCGCCGGCGAAGTTGGTCACCTGCGTGTCCACGTTGCCACCGCCCGAGAACGAATACGTGCCAAGCGACAGAAGTGACACGTCAAAGGTGCCGGTGCCGATGAAGGCGCCAAAGCCCGAGGTCAACGACGCGGAATCCTCGTCTGTGTCGGTAAGGTCCGTCAGCGTCGTACCCGACGGGCCGGCGTAATCGGTCACGCCATCATAGGGCGCGGCGTTGAACACGCCCGTGCCCAGGGGGTTGATCACGACGCTAAGCGCGGCCGCACCAGGCACCGTGGCGTAGATTTCGGAACCCAGGGAGAAGGAAAGGTTGCGGCTGCCGGAGAAGGACGAGCTGGTGCGTTCGGCCTTGATTTCACCGGATACCGACCCGAACAGGGTCAGCGTCATGCTGTTCAGCGTCCCGAGCGAACCATCGAACATGCTGAGCGACAGGGTCTCGTCCCAGTCGGTCTTGGTTGAGGGAACGCTGGCGCTGTAGGCAACAGTCAGGGCGTTCGCCCCGGAGGCTACCATGGTCGCTGCCAAGGCGAGCGCGGGCATTAGTTTCATCAGACACTCCAAACTCACGCGGAATCGCGCAGTACTTTACCGGTTCAAGTAGAACATACCTGCCTGATTCCGCAATCTAAACTTGGTCTTTTGAGAACAAAACAGGGCGGCTTTATGGCATAGCGTTAAAACTTGCGCGATCGGGTCTGCCAATGCGGGTAAAACGCACCTTGTCGCGACAAACAGCGCCGCCGGTCACCCGCGTCAGGGCATCCGGCGGCGCAAGGGGCTATTCCAGTTCGATCAAAAGATCCTTGGCGTCGATCTGCCCGCCGGGGCTGACATGCACGGCCTTGACGGTGGCGTCGCGTTCGGCGTGAAGGCCGGTTTCCATCTTCATCGCCTCGATGGTCAGCAGCAGATCGCCCGTCTTGACCTGCGATCCCGCCTGCACCGCGACCGACGCGACCACGCCCGGCATCGGCGCGCCGATATGGGCGGGATTGCCGGTTTCGGCCTTGGGGCGCGCGGCGCTGGTGGCCTTGGCCTTGCGGTTGGGCACGCGCACGGCGCGCGGCTGCCCGTTGAGTTCGAAGAACACCCGCACCTCGCCGTCGTCCTGCGTTTCGCCCACGGTGATAAGCCGGATTTCCAGCGTCTTGCCCGGGTCGATTTCCGCCGTGATCTCATCCCCGGGCTGCATCCCGTAGAAATAGGTCAGCGTCGGCAGCACGCGCACGGGGCCGTATTCCTCGTGCCGGGCGGCGTAATCGGTGAACACCTTGGGATACATCAGGTATCCGTTGAAATCCTCGTCGTCGAATTCGACATCCGGGAATTTCGCGGCCAGCTCGGCGCGCAGGGCGTCCAGGTCGGCGGGGGGCAGGTGGGCGCCGGGACGGTCGGTGTTGGGCGTTTCGCCCTTGAGCACCTTGCCGACGATGCCTTCGGGGAACCCGCCCGGAGGCTGGCCAAGGTTGCCGCGCATCATGTCGATCACCGAATCGGGAAAGCTGACCTCGGTGGCGGGGTCTTCGACCTGCGCGCTGGTCAGGTTCTGGCTGACCATCATCAGCGCCATGTCCCCGACCACCTTGGACGAGGGCGTGACCTTGACGATATCGCCGAACATCCGGTTCACGTCTGCATAGGTCTGCGCGACCTCGTGCCAGCGTTCTTCCAGCCCCATGGACCGGGCCTGCGCCTTGAGGTTGGTGAACTGCCCGCCAGGCATTTCATGCAGGTATACCTCGGACGCGGGGGCCTGAAGGCCGGATTCAAAGGCGGTGTACTGCCCGCGCACCGCTTCCCAGTAGTTGGACAGTTCGCGGATGGTGCCGACATCCAGCAGCGTGTCGCGGTCGGTGTGGCGCAGCGCCTCGACGATGGACCCCAGCGTCGGTTGCGAGGTGTTGCCCGACAGCGCATCCATCGCCGCATCCACCGCGTCGACGCCCGCGCGGGCGGCTTCGATGATGGTGGCGATGCTGGCGCCGCTGGTGTCGTGGGTGTGGAAGTGGATCGGCAGGCCGACCTCTTGCCT
>CAXICP010000103.1:0-9229 GCA_964022595.1 uncultured Salipiger sp. | reverse complement strand
GCCGCTGTGGGTGTCGCTGGGCACCGCCGACTGGCTGGTCAAGCTGACGCTTGCGGTGATCGCCCTGATCCCCTTCCGGATGATCGTTTCAAAGGCAGTTTCACGAAACGCTTACGCTTGATGCGTTAAAAACGCTTTGCGGGTGCGCCTTTCCGTGCAAACCTGAAATTGCGTTTTTCAACAGCTGAAAGGAGGTGATCCAGTGTCTAGAGTCACATTGGAGAGAGGTGTCGGAACAGCCCGGAGGATGACCTGCTAGGGCAATCCCTGGCAGAGACCTTTCTCGGGGTTGGCATTGCCTAACCGGCCCGCCTCCTTGACGTCTCGAATGGGTCACCCCACAGGCAGGGTGGCCCATTTCAGTTGCAGCTTTCCACGCGAAAGCTATGGGCCGCTTCGGGAAACCGTGGCGGCCCCTGTCTTTCATGCTACATGGGCGGCCATGCTACGCATCAACGACCGCATCCAGATCGAGGACTGGGAAATCACCGAACAGTTCATCCGGGCCTCGGGGCCGGGCGGGCAGAACGTGAACAAGGTATCCTCGGCAGTCGAGCTGCGGTTCGAAGCCGAGCGTTCGCCGAACCTGCCGCAGGCGGTCAAGACGCGCCTGCGCAAGCTGGCCGGGCGGCGCTGGACAAAGGAAGGCGCGCTGGTGCTGCAGGTCGACGAGACCCGCAGCCAGGTGCGCAACCGCGAAATCGCCCGAGAACGGCTGGCCGACCTGATCACCCGCGCCTGCGAAAAGCCCAAGCGCCGGATCCCTACCCGGCCCACGCTTGGATCGAAGCGGCGGCGGCTGGAATCAAAGAAGCAGCGCGGCGAGGTCAAGTCGCTGCGGGGCAAGGTCGACCCCTAAGGCGCCCGCCGTCAGGCGTGCTGCCCGCCGTTCACGTCGATCACCGCGCCGTTGACATAGCTGGCCTGCTCCGAGCACAGGAAAAGCACGACGCGCGCCACCTCGTCGGGTTTTCCAAGGCGGCGCAGCGGGATCATTTCGGCCATGTCCTCGGTTCCCGGCGACAGGATTTCCGTTTCGATTTCGCCCGGGGTCACCATGTTGACGCGCACGCCGCGCGGGCCCAGCTCTGCCGCCGCCTCGCGGGTCAGCGCCTCAAGCGCGGCCTTGGAACAGGCATAGGCCGCCCCGGCGAACGGATGCACCCGCCGGCCCACGATCGACCCCACGTTGACCACCGCGCCCTTGTTGCGTTCAAGTTCGGGCAGCAGGTCGCGCATCAGCGCCGCCGGCCCCATCAGGTTGACGTTCAGGACCTGCTGCCAGACGTCATCGCCGCTGTCCGCGATGCCCAGCCGCGCGCCATCCGCGCCCTTGGGGGAAATGCCGGCGTTGTTGACGATGGCGGTCAGCCCGCCATCGCCCAGCGCCTCGCGCACCCGCGCCACCATGTCGGCCCGCGCCACGGGATCGGCCAGATCGCCCTGGATGTGATCGGTGCCGCCCGCATGCCAGGGGCAGCGGGAATCAAAGGCGGTGCGCGAGACGGTCAGCACCCGCCAGCCCGCCGCCTGGAACACCTTGACCGTGGCATGCCCGATGCCCCGGCTCGCCCCCGTCAGCAGCAGCGTCTTCTGGTCCGTCATAACGGTCTCCTGTGTGATGTGTCAGGTGTGGACCGGCAATCGGCGCAGGGCAAGCCCGCGAACGCGCGGCGCCCCCACGGCTGCGTGAACATCGCGGCAAGCGCCATGATTCAGTCCAGCCTTGCGTCCACCGTGACGGTCCGATCCTTGAGCCCGACGCCCGAAAGCCCCAGCCGAAACGCCTCGCGTACCAGCCAGGCGGCGCGGTGGGCGGCATCCTGCGGGGCAAGCCCCCCGGGGCGGATGTTGGAAATGCAGTTGCGGTCGGCGTCGGTGCGCCCGACCCTTGGGGCGTGCGTCAGGTAAAGCCCAAGACTGTCCGCCGCCGACAGGCCCGGGCGTTCCCCGATCAGCACGATGACCATCCTGGCCTGCAGGATGGCGCCGATTTCATCGCCGATGGCGACCCGGGCCTGCGTCGCGGCAACCAGCGGCGCCACGGTCAGCCCGTCAAGCTGTGACAGCAGCGCCGGCACGAAGCCCGGCGCCTGGTCCTGCGTTGCAAGCGACGACAGACCGTCGGCAAGCACCACGGCCACGTCCGCGCCCTTGTCCCCGGATTCCAGCAGCCGGGCCGAATCCGGATGCAGCCGCCGCCCCCAGTCGGGCCGTTGCAGGTAGGCGGCGCGATCCGGCGCGCGCGACGTGACGCGGATCAGCGGTCCGACCGCCGTTTCCAGCGCGTCCAGATCCAGCGCCGAATGCACCGCCGTGCGCGCCCGCGCATGGGCCACCTGGAATTCAAGGTTGCGCGCCGTGCTGAGCGACACGCCAGTGCGCCCCAGCGCTATGCGCGCCGAGGTGTGGCGGCGCAGCTTGGTCCAGGGGTCCTGGAACCGCTGATCGGGCAGCTTGGTCACATCGCCCATTCAACCGGCCTCCAGCAGGGACAGGCGTTGCGACAACAGCGCGGGCGGCGTGCCGGCGGGGGTGAAGGCGCCATCCTTGGCCATCACGCCGGCGCGGTCCAGCCAGTCTTCGAATTCCGGCGCGGGACGCAGGCCCAGCACACGGCGGGCATAAAGCGCGTCGTGAAACGACGTGGTCTGGTAGTTCAGCATCACGTCATCGGACCCCGGAATCCCCATGATGAAGTTGATCCCCGCCGCGCCCAGCAGCGTCAGCAGCATGTCCATGTCGTTCTGATCGGCCTCGGCGTGATTGGTGTAGCAGATGTCGCAGCCCATCGGCACGCCCAGCAACTTGCCGCAGAAATGATCCTCAAGCCCCGCGCGGATGATCTGCTTACCATCGTATAGGTATTCCGGCCCGATGAACCCCACGACGGTGTTCACCAGAAGCGGGCGGTATTTGCGCGCCACCGCGTAGGCGCGCGCTTCCAGCGTCTGCTGGTCGACCCCGTGATTCGCATCTGCCGACAGGCACGAACCCTGCCCCGTTTCGAAATACATCACGTTGTCGCCGAGCGTGCCGCGTTTCAGCGACAGCGTGGCGTCATGCGCCTCGGCCAGCAGCGCCAGCGAGATGCCGAAGGATTCGTTCGCCGCCTGCGTGCCCGCGATGGACTGGAAGGTAAGGTCGACGGGCGCGCCCTCTTCCACGGCGGCCATGGTGTTGGTGACATGGCTCAGCACGCAGCTTTGCGTGGGAATGCCATGTTCCTGGATGATCTCGTCCAACAGGTGCAGCAGTTGAACGGTGGCGTGCAGGTTGTCGGTCGCCGGGTTGATGCCGATCACCGCATCGCCCGATCCGTACATCAGCCCGTCCAGGATGCTGGCCGCGATGCCGCGCAGATCGTCGGTGGGGTGGTTGGGCTGCAACCGGGTCGAAAGCCGCCCCGGAAGGCCGACGGTGCCGCGAAAGGCGGTCACCACCCGGCATTTCCTGGCGATCAGGATCAGATCCTGCACGCGGCAGATCTTGGACACCGCCGCGACCATCTCGGGCGTCAGGCCGGGGGCAAGCGCCGCCAGCGCCGCGCTGTCGGCATCATCCGACAGCAGCCAGTCGCGAAAATCGCCCACGGTCAGGTGCGACACCGGCGCAAAGGCGTTCGCATCATGCCCGTCGATGATCAGCCGCGTCACCTCGTCGGTCTCGTAGGGAACCACGGACTGGGACAGAAAGGTCTTGAGCGGCAGATCGGCCAACGCCACCTGCGCCGCCACGCGTTCCACATCGGTTTGCGCCGCAAGCCCGGCAAGCTGATCGCCCGAACGCAGCGGCGTCGCCTTGGCCAGAAGCGTCCTGAGGTCCGCGAAACGGAAACGTTCCGTGCCGATGCTGGTGCCGTACATGCGGGATCTCCTTCGTGGTGCTTGTCCGGTCGGGCGCGTGCCCCTGATGTACGGCGCGCCGGCGCGCAGGTCCACGCATGGCGCCCCGCGACGGGCGGCGCCACGGGCAGACGCCCGTTTTTCAGGCAGACCGCGCCGCGCCTAGCCGACGATCAGCTGCTTGAGCTGCAGCGCCTCGTATTCCAGCGCCGTCAGGCGGTAGCGCACCACGTCGCGCACGGATATCAGGCCGATCACCGCGCCGTCTTCCATCACCGGCATGTGGCGAAAGCGCCCGTCGGTCATCCGGCGCAGCACGCTGACCAGCGATTCATCCAGCGTGCAGGTTTCCACGTTGGTGGTCATCAGGTCGCCCACGGTCTGGGGCAGCGTCTGGCCCGGCGTATCCGCAAGGCGGCGCACGATGTCGCGTTCGGACAGGATGCCGGCAAGCGCCGACTGCCCGTCCATCACCATCACCGCGCCGATGTCATTGTCGCGCAGCAGCCTGACCACGGTGCCGATGGTTTCGTCCGGCGCGGTCGAAAACACCTGCCGCCCCTTCTGGTCAAGCACGTGGCGCACGGTGACTTCGGCCGCCTTGAGGTTGGTTTCCAGCGACTGGCTGACGGTCTGGTCGGGATCGTCGGCCTTGGTATGGGGTTGGTAGGATGCAGGCATGATGGCTCTCCCTTGCTCCTCCGTAAGGGTAGTGCGATCAGGGTAAGGGCAAAACATCCGATCCGAGAAGGAAATTCGACAGTGCCAGACGCGATGATCCCGTTCGCGCTTACGCCGTTCAGCGCCACGGCGCTGTTCGCCGCCGCCTGCATCGCGGGGGTGCAGTACCGCCGCACGTGGAAAGCCGAAGGGCCGCGCTGGCAATTGTGGGCCTATGGCATGGTGGCGGCGGGCGGCTTGCTGGTGCTGGCCTTCGTGCCGCTTCGGCCCTGATGCGGCAAAACGCGAGGCCTAGGCCTCGCGCTGCATCTCATCCAGCATCTTCTTGGCGCGGGGGCAGTTGCCCAGCCGTTCCTTGAGCGGGGAATCGGGGTCGATCTCGCGGCTGCAGACCACGCATTGATCCGCGTCCGAGATGGCGTTCAACCCCCCGCAGCTGCCCTTGATGGTGCGCCCGTTCAGGATGACGCCCAGCGCCATGCCCAGCATTACGATCATCAAGAGCCCGAAGGCCAGCAGAAAGGTCGACATCACGCGTTCTCCGTCAGGGTCAGGCCTGAAGCGCGGTGAACCGATCCGAGGCCGTGGTCACAACGTCGCCCGCCGCATCGCCGCGTTCAAGGAACAGCACGGCCATGTCACGATCATTTGCGATTTCCAGCCCGCGCTTGCGGCCCAGCACCAGCAGCGCCGTGGCCCAGGCATCGGCCAGCATGGCGTTGTCGGTCATCACGGTGACCGACGTGGTGTTGTGCGTCACCGGGCGCCCGGTGGTGGCATCCAGGATATGCGAATAGCGCACGCCGTCCTGTTCGAAGAAATTGCGGTAATCGCCCGAGGTCGCCATGCCCATGCCGGACACGCCCACCACCCGCATCACGCCGCGATCGAAGGCGTCGGGGGTTTCGATGCCGATCTGCCAGGGCTGCCCGTCGGGGTTGCGCCCGGCGGTGTAAAGGTCGCCGCCGATCTCGACCATGTAGTCGGTCAGCCCGAAATCCGCCAATGCGCGCGCCACGCGGTCGATGCCGTAGCCCTTGCCGATGGCCGAAACATAGATCTCGGCTTCGGGGATGGACTTGCGCAGCGTGGTGCCCTGCACGTCAAAGGCGCGGGACTGGCCGCAGCAGGCCAGCGCGTCGGCGATCTGTGCGTCCGACGGCGCCGCGCCATGCGTCTTGCCGGCGCCAAAGCCCCACAGGTCCAGCAGCGGGCCGACGGTGACGTCGAACCGGCCGTCCGAAGCGCCATGCACCTCTTGCGCGGCCCTCAGGACCCCGGCCAGTTCCGGCGAAACGTCGAAGGCCCCGGTCGAGCGATGCGCGTTGAAGCGCGACAGCTCGGATTGGGAATCCCAGTTCGACATCTGCGCCATCACGTCCGAAAGGCTGGCATCCACGGCGGCGCGCAATTCGTTGCGGTCGATGGACCGGGAATGGTCCACGGCAACGATGTTGTACCCCGTGCCCATGGTCAGGCCCGACAGTTCCAGCACGTTCCAGCCGGTCTTGCAGGCGGCCAGGGCCAGCGGCATGACAAGAAAACTGCGGCGGGAAAAGGTGAATTTATCGGGCACGTTCAGGGTCTCCACGAAGGGGGGTGTCGCATTCGGTGGCGTGTGCCCGGCTTCTGGGCCGTTTTCCGGCCGGTTTCAACATTAATCTAGGTTTTGCGGTGACACGCCTCTTCAAAAACGGTGCATTGCGGCGCATAAGACCGCAAAAATGGACAGGACGAGAGTGACGTGCAGCGATTTACGTTAAGAAAAGGGCTTGACCTTCCGGTGCTCGGCGCGCCCGAAGGCGGGATCGAGGATGCCCCCGCTGTTCGCACGGTCGCCATCCTCGGGGCGGATTACATCGGGCTCAAGCCCCGCCTCGCGGTCGAACAGGGCGACCTGGTGCGTGCGGGATCGCCGATCCTTGCCCACAAGGACACCCCCGAGGTGCAGGTCACGTCTCCGGTCGGGGGGCGGATCAGGGCGATCAACCGCGGTGCCCGCCGGGTTCTGACCAGCGTCGAGATCGAAATCGACTCTGCCGCCGGCGAGCCGGTCGACTTTTCCAACACCGGCGACATGCACACCGCCGAGGGCGTGACCGAACGGCTTTGCGCCGCCGGGCTGTGGACGTCGTTCCGCACGCGGCCCTATTCCAAGGTGCCCGCCCCCGGCAGCCGCCCCGCCGCGATCTACGTCACCGCGATGGACAGCGAGCCGCTGTCGGGCGACGCCGCCGCCATCATCGCCGAAGACAGCCACGCCTTTACCCACGGGCTGGAAGCCATCACCAAGCTGACCGACGGCCATACCTACCTGTGCATCGAGGCGGACAGCAACGTGCCCGGCGCGGGCATTCCCGGCGTCTATGTCGCAGGGTTTTCCGGGCCGCACCCGGCCGGGCTTGCGGGCACGCACATGCATTTCCTTGAACCGCCCACCGCCGAAAAGACGGTCTGGACGGTCGGCTACCATGACGTCATCGCCATCGGCAAACTGGTCGACAGCGGCACCCTGGACATGAGCCGCACGATCGCCATCTCGGGGCCGCTGTGCAAGCGCCCGCACCTTGTGCGCACCATCGCGGGCGCGTCGATGCTGGACCTGTGCCAGGACGATCTGGCCACGCGGCTGCCGGTGCGGGTGATTTCCGGGTCGATCCTGTCGGGCCGCATGGCCGGCAGCGACACCGCCTACCTTGGCCGCTATCACCGGCAGATCACCCTTATCAAGGAAGACGCGCAGCAGAACCTGCTGGGCTGGATCCTGCCGATGAAGGACAAGTACGCCTACCAGCCGGTGCTTGGCTCGGCCTTTACCAAGAAGCTGCACGCGCTGACGTCGAACATGAACGGCGGGCGCCGCGCCATGGTGCCCCTTGGCACCTTCGAAGAGCTGATGCCGCAGGATTTCCTGCCCACGCAGCTGCTGCGCGCGCTGCTGGTGATGGACACCGACACCGCCCAGGCGCTTGGCGCGCTTGAGCTGGACGAGGAAGACCTCGCGCTGTGCGGCTTTGCCTGCCCGGCCAAATACGAATACGGCCTCGCCCTGCGCGACAGCCTCATCAAGATCGAGAAGGAGGGGTAAACGTTGGGCCTGCGTCAGTTCTTCGACAGGATCGAACCGCACTTCCACAAGGGCGGCAAGTTCCAGAAATACTACTCGATCTATGAAATGGTCGAGAGCCTCGTCTACACCCCGAGAACCGTGACAAGCGTCGCGCCGCACGCGCGCAGCTACGTCGACATGAAGCGGATCATGACCTACGTGGTCATCGCGACGATCCCCTGCATCCTGTTCGGCCTGTGGAACACCGGCTACCAGACCAACCTGGCGATCCAGGAATTCGGCGCGTCGGGCTGGCGGGCATGGATCCTTGACGCCGTGGGCATCGGGTTCAACCCGGCCAACCCGCTGGCCAACATGCTGCACGGGCTGCTGTACTGGCTGCCGATCTATATCGTCACGCTGGCCGTGGGCGGCATATTCGAGGTGATCTTTGCCGTGGTGCGCGGCCATGAGGTGAACGAGGGCTTCCTTGTGTCGTCCATGCTGTTCACCCTGAGCCTGCCCGCGTCCACCCCGCTGTGGCAGGTCGGGCTGGGGATCGCCTTCGGCGTGGTCATCGGCAAGGAAGTGTTTGGCGGAACCGGGAAAAACTTTCTGAACCCCGCGCTTGTGGGGCGGGCGTTCCTGTATTTCGCCTATCCCGCGCAGATGTCGGGCGACAGCGTCTGGGTGCCGGTCGACGGCTACACCGGCGCCACCGCGCTGGCCGTCGGCGCATCCGAAGGCATGGCCGCCCTGCCCGCCTACGGCATCACCTGGATGGACGCCTTCATCGGCACGATCCAGGGCTGCATCGGCGAAACCTCGACCATCGCAGCGCTGATCGGGCTGGTGTTCCTGCTGGTGACCAAGATCGCCAACTGGCGGCTGGTGGCCGGCTGCCTTGTGGGGATGATCGGCTTTGCCTCGCTGCTGAACGTGATCGGGTCGGACAGTAACCCGATGTTCGCGATGCCGTGGTACTGGCACCTTGTGGTGGGCGGCTATGCCTTCGGCCTGGTGTTCATGGTGACCGAACCGGTTTCGGCCAGCCACACCAACACCGGGCGCTGGATCTACGGCGCGCTGATCGGCTTCATGGTCGTGATGATCCGCGTCATCAACCCGGCGTTTCCCGAAGGCATGATGCTTGCCATCCTCTTCGGCAACGTCTTCGCGCCGCTGATCGACTACTTCGTCGTGCAGGCCAACATCAAACGGAGGGCCAAGCGCAATGCCTGAGACCCCGCAGAACAAGGGCATGATCCGGCGCTTTCTGGACACGCCGCCGGACAACACCGCCAAGACCGTCGCGGTCGCCGTGTCGCTGTGCCTCGTGGCATCGATGGTGGTGTCCGCTGCCGCCGTGACGCTGCGCCCGGTGCAGGATGCCAACCGCCTGCGCGACAAGCAGATGAACGTGCTTGAAGTGGCGGGCGTCTATGACCCCAACGTGCCCGTGGCCGAAGCCTTTGCCGCGTTCGAACCGCATGTGGTCGACCTGGACACCGGCGAATTCGCCGACCAGTTCGACATCGAAACCTTCGACGAGCTTGCCACGTCAAGGGACCCCGCCATCGTGCGCGCCCTGGATGAGGATCCCGCCGGCCTTGGCGGGATGCAGCAGTATTTCCAGATGATCTATATCCTGCAC
>CAXICP010000102.1:0-9271 GCA_964022595.1 uncultured Salipiger sp. | reverse complement strand
CTGGCTATGACAATTCGGCCTACCTCATGGGCTGGACGGGCGGCTACGTGCTGCTGGCGCTGCTGCTTGCGCCCTACCTGCGCAAGTTCGGCAAGTTCACCGTGTCCGAATTCATCGGCGACCGTTTCTATTCGCCGACGGCGCGCTTCGTCGCCGTGATCTGCCTGATCATCGCATCGACCACCTATGTCATCGGCCAGATGACCGGCGTGGGCGTGGCCTTTGGCCGCTTTCTCGAGGTCGACACCACCACCGGCCTGCTGATCGGCGCGGTCATCGTCTTTGCCTACGCGGTGTTCGGCGGCATGAAGGGCGTGACCTACACGCAGGTGGCCCAGTACATCGTGCTGATCCTTGCCTACACGATCCCGGCGATCTTCATCTCTTTGCAGCTGACCGGCAACCCGATCCCGGCTCTTGGCCTGTTCGGGGAAACATCCAACGGCACCCCCCTGCTTGAAACGCTGGACCAGATCGTCACGGACCTCGGCTTCAACCAGTACACCGCCCATAACGGCGATACGCTGAACATGGTGCTGTTCACCCTGTCGCTGATGATCGGCACCGCCGGCCTGCCGCATGTCATCATGCGCTTCTTCACCGTGCCGCGCGTGGCCGATGCACGCTGGTCGGCCGGCTGGGCGCTGGTGTTCATCGCGCTGCTTTACCTGACGGCTCCGGCGGTCGGCGCGATGGCGCGGCTGAACATCACCCAGCAGTTCTGGCCCAACGGCACCGAAGGGGCCGCCGTCAGCCTGGAAACCATCGAAACCGATCCGACCTATGACTGGATGGCGACCTGGCAACAGACCGGCATGCTGGGATGGGAAGACCTGAACGGCGACGGGCTGATCCAGTACTACAACGACGCATCCCCCGCGATGCAGGAAAAGGCCGCCGCGGAAGGCTGGACCGGCAACGAGCTGACCAACTTCAACAACGACATCCTGGTTCTGGCCAACCCGGAAATCGCCAACCTGCCCTCCTGGGTCATCGGCCTTGTGGCCGCGGGCGGCCTTGCCGCGGCGCTGTCGACGGCTGCGGGCCTGCTGCTGGCGATCTCGTCGGCGGTCAGCCACGACCTGATGAAGGGGCAATTCACCCCGAACATCAGCGAAAAGGGCGAACTGATGTCGGCGCGCATCGCCATGGCCGTCGCCATCGCCGTGGCCACCTGGCTGGGGCTCAACCCTCCGGGCTTTGCGGCGCAGACCGTGGCGCTGGCCTTCGGCCTTGCGGCATCGTCGATCTTCCCGGTTCTCATGATGGGCATCTTCACCAAGGTGAACAACAAGGGCGCCGTGGCGGGGATGCTGTCGGGGCTGATCGTGACGCTGATCTACATCTTCCTGCACAAGGGCTGGTTCTTTGTGGCGGGCACCAACAGCTTCACCGATGCCGAGCCGCTGCTTGGCCCCATCAAGTCGACATCGTTCGGCGCGGTGGGTGCGCTGATCAACTTCGTGGTGGCCTTTGCCGTCTCGTCGATGACCAAGCCGATCCCGGACGACATCAGCGAGCTGGTGGAATCGGTACGGGTGCCGCGCGGCGCCGGCGTGGCCCAGGACCACTGATCCTGCGCGGCGGGGCCGGAACCGGCCCTGCCCCCTACCCAACCATCCCGTCCCGCGCTATGCCGGGGCGGGATTTTCTTTGAAGCCGCAGGAAGGTCGCGCCGATGCCCATCGCTCCTGAAGAGCTGCGCCGCTTCCTGACCGGCGTGCACCCCTATGACACGCTCGACCCCGATGACATCGACGTGCTGGTGCCCCAGTTCGTCCAGCGCCGCCTGCCCGCCGGCGCCGAGATCTACCGCGCGGGCGAGCCGCTTGAAGGGCTGTACCTGATCCATTCCGGCCAAGTCGAAATCCGCGACGAGAACGACGTCACCGTGTCGCTGCTGGGGGCGCGCAATTCCTTTGGCGAACGCGGGCTGACCCGCGACGGGCTGGCCGCCACGACCGCGCGCGCGCAGGCCGACACGCTGCTGTTCGTGCTGCCGGTCTATGCCTTTCGCGCGCTGATCGCGCAGCATCCCGCCGCCCAAAGGTTCTTTGACCGCTCGCGCGCGCCAAGGCCGCGCAAGAACGACCTGGCCCATTCGCGCGTCGCCACCCTGATGGCGCCCGCCCCGCTGACATTGCCCCCCGGCGCCACGGTGCAGCAGGCGGCGCAGCTGATGTCCGAACGGCACGTGTCATCCGTGTGCATCACGCAGGGCGACGCCTTGCTGGGCATTCTGACGATCCGCGAGGTTTCGGGCAAGGTGGTGGGCGCGGGCCTGTCCTTCGACACCCCCGTCGCGCAGGTGATGACCCGGGGGCCGGTCACCCTGCCCCCGTCGGCCATCGGCTCGGACGTGCTGCACATGATGATGGAACGGCGCATCGGCCATGTGCCCGTCACCGAAGGCGGGCGGCTGGTGGGCATCGTCACCCAGACCGACCTGACCCGCTTTCAGGCCGTATCCAGCGCCGAGCTGGTGTCGGAAATCGCCCGCGCCGACACCCCCGCGCGCATGGCCGAGGTCACCGCCCGCATTCCGCAGCTTCTGATGCAGCTGGTCGCCTCGGGCAACCGGCACGAAGTGGTCACCCGCCTGATCACCGACATCGCCGATACCGCCACCCGCCGCCTTCTGGCCCTGGCCGAGGCGCAGCTGGGCGCGCCCCCGGTGCCCTACCTCTGGCTGGCCTGCGGCAGCCAGGGGCGGCAGGAACAGACCGGCGTGAGCGATCAGGACAACTGTCTTTTCATCGACAACGCCGCCACCGACGATGACATGGATTATTTCGCGCGCCTTGCGCATTTCGTGTGCGACGGGCTGGCCACGGCGGGCTATTACCTGTGCCCCGGCGAGATGATGGCGACCAACCCGGCCTGGCGCGCGCGCGTCGGCACATGGCGGCAGTATTTCACCCGCTGGATCACCCGCCCCGACCCCATGGCGCAGATGCTGGCGTCGGTCATGTTCGACCTGCGGCCCATCGGCGGCACCATGTCGCTGTACCACGATCTGCAGGCCGAAACGCTTGAGGCAGCATCGCGCAATTCGATCTTCGTGTCGCACATGATCGCCAATTCGCTCAAGCACACTCCCCCGCTGGGGCTGCTGCGCGGCTTTGCCACCATACGGTCGGGCGAGCACAAGAACAGGCTGGACCTCAAGCACAACGGCGTGGTGCCGGTGGTCGATCTGGCGCGGGTCTACGCGCTGCAGGGCCAACTGCCCGAGGTCAACACCCGCGCCCGCCTTGAAGCAGCCGTGGGGGCGGGCAAGCTGTCGGGCTCGGGCGGGCAGGACCTGCTGGATGCCTATGATTTGATCGCCGACACCCGGCTGGAACATCAGGGCGAACAGGTGCGCAGCGGGGCGGCGCCGGACAATTTCCTTGCCCCCGCCGACCTGTCGGATTTCGAACGCAGCCATCTGCGGGATGCCTTCGTGGTGGTCAAGTCGCTGCAATCGGCGCTTGGTCACGGGCGCGGCATGCCGGGATGAACCAGAAGAAAGGGAGGGGTCGATGTTGTGGGAACTGATCGCGGTCTTCGTGGCGGGCTTTGCCGGCGCGGGGATCATGCTGGTGATCGTCAAGGGCAGCCGGGGGCGTCTGCCCCGCTGGCTGGTGCCGGTCGCGGCGGGGGCGGCCATGCTTGCCGCGACCATCGCCAATGAATACGGCTGGTACGGGCGCACGCAGGCGGCGCTGCCGGGCGGCTTTACGGCAATCGCGGTAAACGAACAGCGGGTGTTCTGGCGGCCCTGGACCTACGTCGTGCCGATGGTCGACCGGTTCATCGCGGTCGACCTGGACCACCCGGTCGAGAACGCGCAGACCGACGGGCTTTACATGGTGCGCGCCGCCTTCTACGGGCGCTGGCGGCCCACGTCGGAAACGCAGATCCTGGTGGATTGCGCGGGCGGGCGCACCGCGATCCCCTCGGGCGACAACGGCGCCCCGGTCTGGCGCAGCGACCCGCAGGACCCGATCCTTGGCGCGATCTGCACGCAGGAGGGCACGGGATGACCAGGCTTGGCCTGCGGCTGCGGATCTTCCTGTTCTTCGTGCTGCTGGCGGTCGGGGGCACCGCCGCCGTGCTGGTGGCGCTGTGGCTGGGCCATGGGCGGGCGGCGCAGACCTCGCCCGCCGATGGCTTCATGCTGGCGGCGATCCTGTCGGCGCTGGCACTGATGGGGCTGAGCACCGGCATCTGGCTGCTGTTCGACGAAAACGTCGCCAAGCCGATCGAAAGGCTGGCCGCGGACATGCGGGTGCGCGCCCATGCCGGGATCGACAGCGGCGTCGACACCCATTCCGCGCGCTATCTTGGCGATCTGGCCCCCGCCGCCGAGGCAGTGTCGGGCAAGCTGCGCGGGGGCGCCATGGAAACGGCGCAGAAGGTCGCGATGGAAACCGAACGGCTTGCGATGGAACGGGCGCGCCTGACCGCCCTGCTGACCGAGATCCCGGTCGCGATGATCCTTGCCACCCCCGCCGGGCGGATCGTGCTTTATGATGGCCAGGCGGCCGAGATCCTGTCGCAATCGCATGTGCCGCGCCTGAACGCGCCGCTAAGCGATTACTTCGCCGCCGCCGGGCTGACCCGCGCGGTGGACAAGATGAACCGCACGGGGCGCGAGGTCAGCTTCAGCGCCCAAAGCACCGACGGCGCGCAAAGCTATGATGCCTGTCTCAAACCGATGCAGGGCGGCGGCTACATGATGGTGATCGAGGGCATGCAGACCCGCCTACCCCCCGATGCCGAACGCCCGCTAGTCTATGATTTCGATCTGATCGCGCGGCCCGCCCCGGCCAGCCTTGAGGATACGCCGCTGGCGCAACTGACCTGCACGGTCTTTGACACCGAAACCACCGGGCTGCTGCCCCACAAGGACGAGGTGGTGCAGATCGGCGCGGTGCGCGTGCTGAACCGGCGCATCGTGCCCGGCGAGGTGTTCGACATGCTGGTCGACCCCGGCATGCCGATTCCCGCCGCCTCGACCCGGGTGCACAGGGTAAGCGATGCGATGGTCCTGGGCGCCCCCGACATCGCCGAGGCGGGCCGGCGGTTTCACCGCTTTGCCAGGGATTCGGTGATCGTGGCGCATAACGCCCCGTTCGACATGGCCTTTCTTCGGCGGCACCGCGCGCGCATGGGGGTCGACTGGGATCACCCGGTGCTGGATACCGTGCTGCTGTCGGCGGTGCTGTTCGGGGCCAGCCAGTCGCATACGCTGGATGCGCTGGCGGTCCGGCTGGGGGTCGAGATTCCGGCGGCGCTGCGCCACACCGCGCTGGGGGATGCCCATGCCACCGCGCAGGTGCTGATCAGGATGCTGCCGATGCTCGAGGCGCGGGGGATGGCGACCTTTGGCGACGTGCTGGAAGAGACGCGCAAGCACGGCCGCCTGCTTGAAGACCTGAACTAAGATCGTCCAGCGCCGCCTGCACCGCCGTGCGCGCCATTCCCGCCGGTTCCAGCCGGCGCAACGAAAATAGCCGGGCGTTCAGCGCCCGATAGGCCCTGTGCAGCATCGCCGCGCGCGGGATCACCCGATCACCCGCCGCCGGCGCCAGCGGCCAGAAGCTGCACAGCGGGGGCACCCCCGCGCCGCCGGGCGGCAGCCGATCCGCCGCGCCCGGCGTCAGCGCGATGACCACATCGGCGGGGCCGGCGGCGTCCAGCGGCTTGGGCATCAGCGGCTGGGCATCGTGGCGGCGCAGCGCGATCATTTCCAGCATCACCGGGTCCGGCGCCGCCCCCGGCACCAGCCCCGCCGAGCAGACCATCGCCTGCCCCGCCAACCGGCGCCGGCCCAGCGCCTCGGCCATCAGCGACAGCCCGGTGTTGTCGTCGCACAGGAACATCAACCGGAACGGGCGCGGCAGGCAGGCGCCGTCGTCCATGGTGCGGCCCAGGCACACGTCTTCGGCCAGCCAGGACAGCGCTTCGGAAAGGTGGCCCGGCGCCGCGCGGTACATCCGCAGCGGGCCGTCCTTGCGCAGGTCGATCAACCCCGCCTCGGTCATCGACGCCAGATGCGCGGACAGCGTCGAAGGGGGCGTGCCAAGCGCCGCCGCGATGTCCCCCGCCGCGACCCCGTGCGGCAGGTGCCGCACGAGCAGCCGCAACACGCGCGCCCGCAAGGGATGGCCCATCAACGCCAGCCGGGAAAGAAATGCCTCGTTCATGGGGGAAAAGTTAGACCGCCGTCGCTGAAGCCTTGGTTAATATCCGCCCGCATCGAAAGATTTTGCGCAAAATTCCCGGCGAATTCAGCGCAAGTTTTTCCCACGTCCAACGCCCGCACCCGGAATCGGGGGCACCGGCGCCCGGCCAAAGCGCTGCCTGACGTAGGGGGAGATTCGGAACAGGGCAAACTTGCCCCCTTTGCATCCCGCCAAGGAACAGGTCACTATCGCCCGCATGAACTATGGACAGATCACAGGGAGATAGATCTGATGAACAAGACCCTTATCGGCGCGGCTCTGACCGGCGCATTGCTGAGCGCAGGCGCGGCATCGGCGCAGGAACAGACCTTCATCTCCATCGGCACCGGCGGCGTGACCGGCGTGTATTACCCCACCGGCGGCGCCATCTGCCGCCTGGTGAACCGCGACCGCAAGGAACACGGCATCCGCTGCGCGGTCGAATCGACCGGCGGGTCGGTCTACAACATCAACACCATCAAGGCGGGCGAGCTGGAATTCGGCGTCGCGCAATCCGACTGGCAGTACCACGCCTACAACGGCACCTCGCAGTTCGAAGGCGATGCGGCCTTCCCCGACATCCGCGCGGTGTTCTCGATCCACCCCGAACCCTTCACGCTGATCGCCCGCGCCGATGCCGGGATCGAAAGCTTCGAGGATCTCAAGGGCAAGCGGTTCAACGTCGGCAACGCCGGGTCCGGCCTGCGCGCCACGACCGAGGTGCTGATGTCCGAATACGACATGACCATGGATGATTTCGCCCTTGCGACCGAATACAAGGGTTCGGAAATGTCGCAGCAGCTGTGCGACGGCAACATCGATGCGATGGTCTACGTGGTCGGCCACCCGGCGGCGGCGATCGAAGAGGCGGCGACCACTTGCGACGTGACGCTGGTGAACGTGGTCGGCCCGGTGATCGACAAGCTGATCGAGGAAAACCCCTATTACCGCACCGCCACCATTCCGGGCGGCATGTACGCGGGCAACCCCGATGACGTCACCACCTTTGGCGTGGGCGCCACGCTGGTGACCTCGGCCGATGTCCCCGAAGAAGTGGTCTACGTGCTGGCCAAGTCGGTGATGGAAAACGTCGAGGACTTCCAGCAGCTGCACCCGGCCTTCGCCAACCTCAAGGCCGAGGAAATGGTCAAGGACGGCCTGTCGGCCCCGCTGCACCCGGGCGCCGAACGTGCCTATACCGAACTTGGCCTGATCGAATAAGCCAGGGCTTCGCGCGGGCGCCCCGGCGGCGCCCGCGACTTCTTTGCGTTATGCACGAAAAACACGTCGCAGAACACTGACAATAAACAAAAATCATTTATGGATAGGGGCGTGGGGATGACCGTTCAGCCGAACCTGGAACGTACCGCCGATGACATGGTGGCCGAAGCCGACACCGGTGCGCGCGCGCCGGCGAACTGGCAAGGCGGGCTGATCCTAGGCACCTGCATCGCCTGGTCGCTGTTCCAGCTTTACATCGCTTCGCGCCTGCCCGGCATGCTGGCGCAGGCCACCGGGGTCAGCCTGTTCGCCAACATCATCACCCAGGCGCGGTTCGTCCACCTTGCCTTTGCCATCGCGCTTGCCACGATGGCGTTCCCGCTGACCCGATCCGCCCCGCGCGACCGCATCCCGGCCTATGACTGGGCGCTGATGATCCTGGGCGTGTCGACCTGCCTATACCTTGTGGTGTTCCGCGACCAGATCGCGACCCGCCCCGGCCTGTGGTCCGCATCTGACCTTGCCATGAGCGCCATCGGCATGGTGGTGCTGATGATCGCGGTCTGGCGCTCGCTTGGGCTGCCGCTGGTGATCATCGCCTGCGCCTTCATCGCCTTTGCCTTTTTCGGCGGCTATTCCGAATGGGTGCGCAACATCACCAATTACGGCGGCTCGTCGCTGCACAAGGCGCTGGGGCATTACTGGATGCAGACCGAGGGCGTGTTCGGCGTGGCCCTTGGCGTGTCCACATCCATGATTTTCCTGTTCGTGCTGTTCGGTGCGCTGCTGGACCGCGCGGGCGGGGGCAACTGGTTCATCCAGGTCGCCATCGCGTTGCTGGGCGCGCTGCGGGGCGGCCCGGCCAAGGCTTCGGTGCTGTCGTCGATGCTGACGGGGATGATCTCGGGCTCGTCCATCGCCAACACGGTCACCACCGGCACGTTCACCATCCCGCTGATGAAGCGCATCGGCTTTCCGGCGGAAAAGGCCGGCGCGGTCGAGGTGGCAAGTTCCACCAACGGCCAGCTGACGCCCCCCGTCATGGGGGCCGCGGCCTTCCTGATGGTCGAATACGTCAACATTCCCTATATCGACGTGGTGAAACACGCCTTTCTTCCGGCGGTGATTTCCTACATCGCGCTGCTGTACATCGTGCATCTTGAAAGCCTCAAGATGGGGCTCAAGGGGTTGGAAAAGCCGGGGCGCCGGATCGGCGTGCTGATGATCCTGATCCTGTTCCTGTCGGGGTTCATCGTGCTGGGCGCGCTGACCTTCCTGATGGTCGGGCTGCGCGCGCTGCTTGATCCGGTGATGGGCGACAGCGTCTATGCCGCCGTTGCGGTGATCGCGGTGCTTTACCTCGTTCTGGTCAAGATCGCCGCCGGCCTGCCCGAGATTCACGAAGACGACGATCCCACCGCCCCGCCCAAGGCGCCGCGCCTTACGCCCACGCTGATCGGCGGGCTGTATTTCGCCATTCCCATCTTCATTCTGGTGTGGAACCTGATGGTGCGCACCGACTCTCTGGATCGCCTGTCGCCGGCGCTGTCGGCGTTCGGGGCGGCGGTGTTCATGATGATCATCGCGCTGACGCATCGCCCGCTCAAGGCGATGTTCCGGGGCCATGACGTGGGCGCCGAGGCCCGCGCCGGCTGGGGAGATTTCATCAACGGGCTGATCCTGGGCGCGCGCAACATGATCGGCATCGGCGTTGCCACGGGCGCCGCCGGCATCATCGTCGGCACGATTTCCCTGACCGGCGCGCATCAGGTCATCGGCACGGTGATCGAGGTCATCTCGGGCGGGAACCTGATGATCCTGCTGATCCTGGTCGCGAT
>CAXICP010000101.1:0-9352 GCA_964022595.1 uncultured Salipiger sp. | reverse complement strand
CACCACGACCCGGTTGCGCCCCGACATCTTCGCCGCGTAAAGCGAGCGGTCGGCATCCTGCAACGCGCGTTCCAGACCATGTTCGCCGCCGGGCAGCGCCGCGCACCCGAATGACGCCGACGCCGCCTGCCCCGGCATTCCCCGCAGAACGCTGTCGGGCAGAGATGCGATGGCCGCACGGCAGCGTTCGGCGATGTCGCGCAGCGCCGCCTCGCGTTCCTCGGGCAGCAGGATCAGGAATTCCTCGCCGCCCCAGCGGGCCAGCACCGCGTCCTCGCGCGCCAATGCGGCGGTCAGCGCATCGGCGACGCCGCGCAGGACCCGGTCGCCCTGTTCATGCCCGTAGCGGTCGTTGATCGCCTTGAACCGGTCCAGATCGCACAGGATCACGCCGCGAAAGCGCGTGCGCGCGCGCTGCAATTCCTCGGCCAGCCCGTTGCGGTTCAGCAGCCGGGTCAGGGGATCGCGGCGGCCGGTTTCCTCAAGCTGTTCGATGATGGTCTGCAGGTAGGTGCCGAAGGCCAGCGCGATCACCAGCATGACCCAGCCCAGCAGCCCGCACAGTTCGGCCATCCGCCCCTGATCCGCCGCCATGCCCCCCGTCAGGCGCAGGAAACCCACGCCGATGATCGGCACCAGCACCGTCGCCCCCGCCATCCAGCGCATGACCTTGCCGGGACGGCCCGGCATGAAGACGCAGGAAAACAGCGTCTTGTCCCGCAGTAGGAAGATCAGCGCGAACACAAGGCACCACGCGCAGATCACCGTCCAGATCGACAGGCCGATGTGCCCCGCCCCCGTCAGCACGGTTTCAAGCACCGCGATCTTGGCGCGCAGGATCAGCGCCAGCGTGGCCAGCAGCGCCAGCGCCGGAACGATGGCGCGGCTTAGCAGGGCAAGCGCGCCCAGCCCGCCCAGCAGCTGCGCCGTCAGCGGGATTTGCGCGCCGACGCGCTGCCCGGGCGCGCCGATGTTGCCCGGGCCGGGATCAAGTTGGCCCGACAGCGGCGCATCCAGCAATGACAACAGCGACACCGCTCCGATCAGCGCCGTCGCCCCGGCGGCGCATTTGCGGGCAAGGCCGGGCCGGCCCGCCAGCGCCAGGTGCACGGCAAAGACCGCAAAGGCCGCAGCGGTCGGAAGGTTGATCCGGACACCGCCGCCGCGCGGGGCAAGCAGCGTTTCCGCCAGACCAAGAAACACCACCGATCCCATGACAAGGGACAGGACGTGCAGCGCAGAGAACCGTTCCGTACGTACCGTCATGGAAACACCAACTAAACCTGTCAGGAAATCCTGCCGTGCAAGTGTTAACATACCCTTAACCATTCCTGCGCCCGACGCGCACGCGCGCCCCGCCGTGCCCGGGCCGCATTGCTCCTGCCCGCGCGGCCATGCTAGTCTTGCCCCGAAACGAGGCAGAGCAGCCCATCGCATGACCGCACTCAAGGAGTATGACCGACTGGAGGCCTCGGCCCTCTGGCGCCCCGAACCGGGCGCGCAGCGCCGCGAGGTGATCGTGTCGCTGGGGGATGCGTCGCTTACCATCTCGGAATTTTCGGGCCGTGCGCTGGCGCATTGGTCGATCGCCGCCGTGCGCCGCAGCAACAAGGGCCAGCGCCCCGCCATCTACCACCCCGACGGGGACGTGGACGAAACGCTGGAATTCCGCGAAGACGCCGAAGACATGATCGACGCGCTGGAACGCCTGCTCCGGGCAATCGACCGGCGCAGGCCCAAGCCGGGAAAGCTGCGGCTGGTGCTGCTTTCGGGGGTGGCGACGATGGTGCTTGCGGCGGTGGTGTTCTGGCTGCCCGGCGCGCTTGTCAGGCACACCGAACAGGTCGTCCCCACCGCCAAGCGCGACGAGATCGGCAGCGCCGTGCTAAGCCGCATCACCCGCATATCCGGTCAGCCCTGCATGACGGAAGAGGCGCGCCTGCCGCTGCGCCACCTTGCGCAGCGCGTGCTGGGGCCGGCGCGGCAGGATGACCTCGTGGTGCTGCCCGATGGCGTGCGCAGCACGGCGCATCTGCCCGGCGGGCTGGTGCTGGTGAACCGCTCGATCCTCGAAGCGTACGAGGACCCCGACATCGCGGCGGGCTTCATCCTTGCGGAATCGCTGCGCGCGCGGCGGGCCGATCCGCTGGGCGAACTTCTGGACCATGCGGGGCTGTGGGCGGCGCTGCAATTGCTGACAACCGGGGAACTGCCCGACGCCGCGCTTGACCGCTACGCCGAGGCGATGCTGACCCGATCCCCCCGGCCCCTGCGCGCCGATACGCTGCTGGCCGCCTTTGACGCCGCGCAGCTGCGCACCGCCCCCTATGCCCTTGCGCTGGAAGATGGCGATGACATCTCGGCGCGGCTGATCGCCGAGGATCCGCATGCCGCCGACAGCAGCCGCCCCGTGTTGTCGGATGCCGACTGGGTGCGGCTTCAGGGGATTTGCAGCGGCTGAGCCGTTAGCGCAGGTAGGCCTGCACGTACCCGGCGGCGCGCGCGCGCATCAGCGCAGCGTCCAGCGCCTGCTGATCGGCGTAGGGGCCAACAACCACATGCGTGCGGGTCGGATCGCTGCGCCCTTGCAGGAAACGCACCGGAAGGCCCGCGGCGCCAAGCCGGTTTGCCGCCTCTTGCGCGCGCTTCCGGGTGGTGAACAGGCCGATCCCCACGTAGCGCTCGCCGCTGCCCTTTGGCGCCTCGGCGCCCGAGCGGGTCGAGATGGCAGGCGAGGCCCCGATGCCCTGCGCGGGCGGCAACGGGTCGCGATCCACCTGCGCCGGCGACAGCAGCACCGGGTCCTTTGCCGGCACATAGCGCGAATTCGCGGGCGCCGGGTTCTCGCGTGGAACGGTGTTGGTCCAGCGGCGCTGCGTGTCGTAAAAGCCGCCGACCGTCTGCCAGGCGCGGTGGGGGTTTAGCCGGTCGTCTTTCCACGCGGGGCGGTATCCGCTGGGCACCACGGGCGCCACATGCGTTCGCCCCTGCCAGACCTGATCGGGCACGATGCGGGTGCGGCGGGTCACGGCGGAAGGCGCGACGCCGGCGGGCGCCACCTGGGCAAAGGGCGCCCGGGTATCAAGGCGGCTGTCGTCCCAGCTGGCATCGTCCTTGCCGCCGCCCGGCAGCGCCTCGCGGCGCACCACGGTGGCCGGCGGCGGCGCCAGGGGGGGCTTGGTCGCCGTGTCCACCGTGCCGGGGCGCGATGCAACGGTTTCCATCGGGGCGCCATCCGCATCGGCGGCAGCGCGATCGGCGCCGAAGGTCGGTGCGTAACCGCAGATCGGGTTGCGCTCGCGCGTCACGCGCGGCACCCAGATCACCGCCCCGTCCAGCCCGGCGCGTACGAAGACGCAGCCCTGGCTGTCGACGAACTGGCGGCCCGAAAAGTCGGAAGGCGGCATCTCGGACGGGCGATCCATTGTTCCGATGCCCTGCGCCAGGCCGGGATTGGCCCCGGCAAGGGCGCAGGCCCCGGTGAACGCGATGACTGCCAGGCGCTTGAGATGCATGATGAAAAACCCCCACTGAAAATACACGGGAATCATGCGCCATGTATTCGCGTGAGTAAAGCGCTCCGGATGTCTATTTCGTTCCGAACATGCGGTCGCCCGCATCCCCCAGCCCCGGGACGATATAGCCCAGATCGTTCAACCGCTCGTCAAGCGAGGCGGTGATGACGGGCACGTCGGGGTGCGCTTCTTTCATGCGGGCGACGCCTTCGGGGGCGGCCAGCAGGCACAGGAAACGGATGTCCTTGGCGCCGGCCTGTTTCATCAGATCGACGGCGGCGACCGACGAATTGCCCGTCGCCAGCATCGGGTCGACAAGGATCACGCAGCGATCTTCAAGGTTCTTGGGCACCTTGAAGTAGTATTGCACCGGCTGAAGCGTTTCCTCGTCGCGGTAAAGCCCGACAAAGCCGACGCGCGCGGCGGGCACCAGTTCCAGGATGCCGTCCAGCAGGCCGTTCCCGGCGCGCAGGATCGACACCAGCACCAGCTTCTTGCCTTCGATCACCGGGGCATCCATGTCGCACAGCGGCGTTTCGATACGCTTCGTGGTCACCGGCAGTTCATGCGTGACCTCGTAGGCCAGCAGCAACGAGATTTCCCGCAGCAATTGCCGAAAGGAGGCGGTCGAGGTGTCCTTTTCCCGCATCAGGGTCAGCTTGTGCTGCACCAGCGGGTGATCGACGACGGTAAGATGCTGTTTCATGGTCCGGCCTCCGTTTGCCCGCCCCTCTCTAGACGGGCGCCCGCCGTCCCGCAACGGTCAAGCGCCTTTCAGTCCTCAAGCCGTTTCAGGATGGCGGCGCGGGTGGTTTCGTCGCAAAAGGCGGCATCGGCCGAGGCCCGGGCGATTTCCGCAAAGCGGGCCGCATCCCAGCCATGAACCCGCGCAAGCTGTTCGTATTCATCCGCCATCGTGGTGTGGAAGAACGGCGGATCGTCGGTCGAAACCGTGACCTTGACGCCGCGTTCGCGCAGCTTTTCAATCGGATGCGCGGCAAGGTTCGGGTAGACCCCGAGCATCACGTTGGAACCGGGGCACAGTTCAAGGACAATTTCTTTCTCCACCAACTTATCCACAAGGCGCGGATCCTCGATGGCGCGCACGCCGTGGCCGATGCGCGAAACGCCAAGGTCGCGGATCGCGTCCTCGATCTCGCGCGGGCCGCGCCATTCGCCGGCATGCGTGGTCAGCTTCAGCCCCGCTTCGCGCGCCATATCGAAGGAATATGCGAAATCCTTCTGGCTGCCGCGCATCTCGTCGCCGCCCATGCCGAAGCCGACGATCCAGTCGCCCGCCGTCTCGGCCGCGCAGCGGGCCGCCAGCCGGGCCTTGTCGGGGCCGAAATGGCGGATGCAGGTGACAATCCCCCTCAGAGTTATCCCCAGGCTTTTCCCGGCCTCTTCAGATGCTTCCTGCATCGCCTGCAGGTATTCCTTCCAGGCGGACAGATCGCCGCCGCCGCAGAAATCGGGGCTGATGAAGCATTCCGAATAGACCACGCCGTTTTCGGCGCTTTCTTCCAGCATTGCGGTGACAAGACGGGCGTAATCGCCGGGGCTGGAAAGCACCGAGGTCGCCGCTTCGTAGACCTGCAGGAACTGGCCGAAATCTCGGTAGTCATACGATCCGTCCGGCGCGAACACATTGTCCAGCCGCACGGATTTTTCCCGCGCCATGCCGCGGATGAAGGCGGGCGGCGCCGCGCCTTCCAGGTGCAGGTGCAATTCCACCTTTGGCAGGGCGCGAATGACCGAGATGTCATGTTCGCGTTCGTCGCGGCTGATCGGCTCGACAGGGTCGCGCATCACAGAAAGCTCCTTCCGGGTCCTTGCGCGGGCACGCCCAAATGCGCCGCCACGCTTGCTGCCACATCGGCAAAGGCCACCTGCCCGATGGCAAGCGGCCCACGCCCTTCCCCCAGCACCGGCACCCGCTCGCGCGTGTGATCGGTGCCGTGCCAGGACGGATCGTTGCCATGATCGGCGGTGACGATCAAAAGATCGCCCGGGCGCAGGCGCGCCAGCACCGCGCCGATCGCGGCGTCGAACCACTCCAGCGCGCGGGCATAACCCGCCACGTCGCGCCGGTGGCCATAAAGGCTGTCGAATTCCACGAAATTGGCAAAGACCAGCGATCCGTCGTCGGCGCTGTCCACCAGCCGCCCAAGGTGGGCCATCAGCGCCGCGTCGTCGCCCTTGTGCAGATGGTCGATGCCCTGCATGGAAAAGATGTCGCCGATCTTGCCCACCGCGTGCACCGTGCCGCCCGCGGCCTGTACCCAGGCAGGCAGCAGCGGCTGTGGCGGGCGCAGCGCGTAATCGTGCCGGTTGCCGGTGCGCCGAAAGGCCCCTTCGACGCCGACAAAGGGCCGGGCGATCACGCGGCCCACGTTCATGTCGTGCAAGGTGGGGGCGATGCGTTCGCACAGGTCCAGCAGGCGGTCCAGCCCGAAGCGGTCCTCATGCGCGGCGATCTGGAACACGCTGTCGGCCGAGGTGTAGCAGATCGGCCAGCCGGTGCGCAGATGCTCGGCGCCGTAGCGGTCCAGCATCACCGTGCCCGACCCGTGTTCATTGCCCAGCGTGCCGCCCGCGCCGCAGATCTCGCGCAGCTTTTCCAGCAGCGGCGCGGGGAACACCGGCTGGGTGGTCGGGAAATAGCCCCAGTCAAAGGGCACGGGCCGCCCGGCCAGTTCCCAATGGCCCGACGGGGTGTCCTTGCCGTTCGATTGCTCGGTCGCCGCGCCCCACAGCCCCTGCGGCGCCGCCCCAAGCCCGGGCGGCATCGCCCCGCAGGCAAGCTGCGCCGCGCAGCCCAGCCCCAGCGCGTCAAGCACCGGCAGCTTCAGGGGCCCGGAGCGGCCGTTATCGGCGCGCCCCTCGGCGCAGGCCTGCGCGATGTGCAGCAGGGTGTTGGCCCCGGTGTCGGGTTGCCCGTCGTTGAAGAAGCGGCTCGCATCGGGCGCGCCGCCGATGCCGACCGAATCCATGACCACAAGGAACGCCCTCATGCGATGCAATCCCGCACAAGCGGCGCAGGGGCCGGCGCGCTGTCGCCCAGCGTAAAGGCGGCCCCCACCGTGCGCAGCGCCGCGTCCGCTTCGGGTTCGCGCCCCGCGTGCACGCGCGCCAGCGGCTGGCCCGCTTCGACCCGCTGGCCCAGCCGCACCACGTCGGACAGCCCCACCGCCGGGTCGATCATGTCGGTTTCGACCTGCCGCCCGCCACCAAGGCGCACCACCGCAAGGCCCAGCGCCTCGCCGTCGATCGCGGTGACGATGCCGGCTTCGGGCGCGGGCACCTCGCGGATCACCGTCGCTTCGGGCAGGTGGCGGCGCCAGTCGTCGACAAAGCCCGCCGGCCCGCCAAGACCATAAATCATCCGCCCCATGCGTTCGGCCGCCGCGCCCGAGGCAAGCGCATCGCGCAGCCGCGCTTCGCCGTCCGAAATCCCCGCGCTTGCCAGCAGCGGCGCGCCCAGCGCCAGCGTCAGGTCGTGCAGCGCCCCCTGCCCGCCGGTCAGCACCTGCATGGCGGCGTCGACTTCCAGCGCGTTGCCCAGCGCGGGGGCGATGGGCTGGGACATGTCGGTCACCAGCGCCGTGGTCGGGCAGCCCGCCGCGTTGGCGGTATCCACCAGCACCCGCGCCAGGGCACGCGCATCGGCATCGGTCTTCATGAAGGCGCCGCTGCCGACCTTGACGTCCAGCACCAGCCCCTGCAGCCCCGCCGCCAGCTTCTTGGACAGGATCGACGAGGTGATCAGCGCAAGGCTTTCCACCGTCGAGGTGACATCGCGCACCGCGTAAAGCCGCCGGTCGGCGGGCGCGATGGCGGCGCTGGCGGACACGATGGCGCAGCCCGCATCGGCCACCACCCGGCGAAACCGCGCCTCGTCGGGCGCGACCGCGTAGCCGGGGATGGCGTCCAGCTTGTCGAGCGTGCCGCCCGTGTGGCCCAGCCCTCGCCCCGAGATCATCGGCACATAGGCCCCGCAGGCCGCCAGCGCGGGCGCAAGCACCAGCGAGACGCAATCGCCCACGCCCCCGGTGGAATGCTTGTCCAGCACCGGGCCGTCCATGTCCCAGCGCATCACCTGCCCGGAATCGCGCATCGCCAGCGTCAGCGCCACGATGTTGTCATCCGACAGCCCGCGCAGGCAGACGCCCATGGCGAATGCCCCCGCCTGGGCATCGCTGACCCGCCCGTCCGCCAGCCCCCGGGCAAAGTCGCGCACGGCGGCGCTTGATGGTTCCTCGCCGCGCCGAAGCGCCGCGATCAGCGCGCGCGTCTCGCTCATGCGCGGTCCATGTCGTCGCCGCTGAACGCGCCGGGCAGCAGCGCGCCCACGGTGGTGCGCAGGGTTTCGCCCGACAGCGTCGCAAGGGTCACGACCGCTTCGGGGGCGGCGAATTCGGCCAGCTTCTGGCGGCACCCGCCGCAGGGCGGCACCGGGCGCGGGCTGTCGGCCACCACATAGACTTCGGCGATGCGGGTCTGCCCGGCGGCGACCATGGCCGCGATGGCCCCGGCCTCGGCGCAGGTGCCTTCGGGATAGGCGGCGTTTTCGACGTTGCACCCGGCATGAACCGATCCCGAAACCGTCCTGACCGCCGCCCCCACCTTGAAGCGCGAATAGGGCACATAGGCGTTTTCGCGCACCTCGCGCGCGACCTGTTCGAGATCCATCAGATTCTCCTGCTGGCTGCTGGGAGCTACATGTTTGAAAGCCGCCCGCCCGGATTGCAAGCCCCGCCGCCCCGCGCGCCGGGCGCGTTCGAAGGGCCACGCGGTTTCCCGCGCAGCCCTAGGCCCCGCGCGCCAGGTCAAAGGCCTTGCGCATCACCGTGGGCAGATCGGCGGGGTCGAACGTGTCCGGGTCCACGAAGGCGCCGCGCGCGGCGGGGCGGTCCATGGGGACAAGCGCGGTCTTCACCGTCAGGCGCAGGTGGAAATGGGTGAAGGTGTGGCGCGCCTCGCCCGGGAGGGTCTTCCATTCGGCGCGGATCGGCGGCGCGTCTTGCGGCGCCTCGTCCCAGTCGCTGCCCGGCCAGCCAAGCATCCCCCCCAGAAGCCCCTTGTCGGGGCGCCGTTCCAGCAGCCAGGCGCCATCGACCCGCCGCGCCAGGTAGGCAATGCCCAGCCGCGTGGGCTTGCGCTTTTTCGGAGCCTTCTTGGGCAGTTCGGCGGCGGTGCCCGCATCCCAGGCCGCACAGGCGCGCCGCCAGGGGCACAGCCCGCAGGCCGGGTTGCGCGGCGTGCAGATGGTGGCGCCAAGGTCCATCACCGCTTGGGCGTAATCGCCGGGGCGCTCGGCCGGGGTAAGCGCGGCGGCCATCGCCGTCAGGATCGGCTTGGCCTGCGGCAGCGGCGTGTGTTCGTCATGCACCCGCGCCATGACGCGTTCCACGTTGCCGTCCACCACCGTGGCGGGCAGGTCAAAGGCGATGGCCGCGACCGCCGCCGCCGTGTAGGGCCCCACACCCGGCAGCGCCAGCAGCCCGTCCAGATCGCCCGGAAACACCCCGCCATGATCCGCCACCACCGCCCGCGCGCATTTCAGCAGGTTGCGCGCCCGGGCGTAATAGCCAAGCCCCGCCCAGGCGGCCATCACGTCTTCGTCCCGCGCGGCGGCCAGGTCCGACACGGTGGGCCAGCGGGCGGTGAAGGCATCGAAATAGGGTTTCACCGCCGCCACGGTGGTCTGCTGCAGCATGATCTCGGACAGCCAGATGCGGTAGGGGTCGGCCTGCCCGCCCGCCCCGGGCGGCACGCGCCAGGGCAGCGCCCGGGCGTGGCGGTCGTAACAGACAAGCAGATCCTGCGGGCGGGGA
>CAXICP010000100.1:0-9474 GCA_964022595.1 uncultured Salipiger sp. | reverse complement strand
GGAATCGTCTTCGACTGCGGTCAGGCTGAACGCGTCCGGCCCGTTGCCGTCGTTGGTGATGATGTGCGGCAGGAACGCCTTGCCGCCCGGGGCGACGTTTTCGGTGTTGTCCGAGGTAAGCGTCACGCCGGCCACCTGCTGGACCACGGTTTCCACCGTGTTCGAGGTCACGGTGATCGTGTCACCGGCCGAATTGGTATAGGTCGCGACGGCCTGGTTGCCGATGACGGCGCCCGCTTCGGGGGCGGCCTGGGCAAGGCCCGCAAGCGAGGCGCAGATGGCGAAGGCGCTGGATGTGCGCAGGATCTTGGAATGATAGGTCACGGAAAGTATCCTGATTTCGGGATGTCAAAATTGGGGGCGCGGGGCCCGGCTCAGTTCACGCGGACGCGATAGGTGTTGAGGGCGGCCTCGCCGGACTCGAGCGCTTCGGTCAGGCTCCAGCGGACGGCGACGATCTCGGTGTCGGGAAGCGGTTCCTCGTGCAGGGCGCCCGAGGCGTCGGCGACCTTGCGCACCGCCGGCAGGGTGGACCATTCAAGCCCGTCCTGTTCCGGGTCCAGTTCGGCCTGGATTTCGAACAGCGCGGGAACCGAGCTGTGTTCGGCGCCAAGCGAGATGGTCACGCCCTCGGGGACCGGCGCGGCGATGACCAGGCCGGCCATGTTGTCGTCGGTGCGGTTCTGGTGGCGCAGTTCGTAATGGATGACCTCGCCGGGTTTGACCGAGGCGCGTTCGACCAGGATTTCCTGACCGGCCGCGTCTGCTTCGACGATGCGGTAGGAAAAATTGCTTTCAAGCGCTTCGGCCGAAACGGCCGACGCCGCGAGACTGAGCGTCAGGCCGGCGACCACGGCCTGGCTGACACGTGCGATGGAATATGACATGTGCGTTTCCCTTTTGGGCCGGGGCTGGTCCGGCGGTTGATGCGGCGCAGGGGTGTGACCTGCGGCGCCTCACCGGGATGCCCGAAAAGGAAACGGCCGATGGCGTCGCGAAGGGTTAATCGCCGCTTCGCTCAGTCAGGGGGCTAGGCTTCGGTATAGGCCCGGCCCCCTGATCGGCGCGCCGGGATGTGCTTGCGAACAGGCAAGGCGATGGGGACAAACGAAAAAACCGGCGGGGGTGCCGCCGGTTCCGTGTCGTTCAGGTGGGGTGGGGGGGGCGCGCGCCCCGCGTCAGGCGAAGCCCGCGTCGCGCGCCATGATCGCCGCCTCGGTGCGGTTCTTGGCGCCGATCTTGCGGCACAGCGTCTTGACGTGCAGCTTGATCGTCACCTCCTGCAGATCCAGGTCGATGGCGATTTCCTTGTTGGACTTGGCCGACAGCAAGCCGCGCAGCACCTGCTTTTCGCGGTCCGACAGGTCCTTTTCGAAATCGGTCTCTTCGGGGTCGTCCTTGCCGGACATGAAATCCACCGGTGCATAGACTTCGCCCATGGCCATGAACTTGACCGCGTTCACCAGCGTTTTGGCGGGCATGGACTTGGGCAGGAAACCCGCCGCGCCCATGTCCAGCGCCTGCTGCGCGATGAAGCGGGTGCCGGTGCCCGACACGATGCCCACCGGGTTGCCGCCGCTGGCCGCCAGCGCGGTGCGCAGCCCTTCCAGCCCCTTCATGCCGGGCATGGTGTAATCCAGCAGCACAAGGTCGAACGGCCCCTTCTGCTGCATCAGCTTCAGCGCCTCGTCCAGTGAACCGGCGGTGATCGCCTGCGCCGTGCCGCTTGTTTCAAGATACATCGTGAAGGTATCGCGAACCATGTCGTGATCGTCTGCGATCAGCACCCTAAGACTCATTTTCTGCCTGCTTCCTTCATCGTGACCTTCAAACCCGGGCCGCCCGGAACGCGCCGCCTGTCGCAGCTTGGCCCAGATGCGGGCGCTGTCCAAGCCCCCGGGACCATACGATTCCGCCCCGTCATACACTTTCGTATAGCAGGCTAGTCGGAATAATGCGCGCCGGCGCGTGCGCAGGGGGGTACTGTGCTGAAGTTCACAAAACCAGCCGATGGAAACCCGATGCGCCCTCTTCACCTTCTTGCCGCCGCGGTGCTTGCCGTGCTTGCCCCCGCTGCCCACGCCCAGGACAGCCCCGTCCTGACCACCACGGTCGATGACACCGTGCGAAGCTTCACGATCGAGCAGCTTAAGCAGCTGCCCGCGCAGACCATCACCACCGAAACCATCTGGACCGAAGGCAGCCAGACCTTCGAAGGCGTGCCGCTTGCGGCGCTACTGGACGAGCTGGGCGTCGAAAGCGGCGTCATCAGCGCCCAGGCGATCAACGATTACGCCGTCGACATCCCCGTCGACGAGATCACGCCCACCGCGCCCATCATCGCCTATCACCAGAACGGCGCCCCCATGGCGCGGCGCGACAAGGGCCCGCTGTGGCTGGTCTACCCCTATGACAGCAGCCCCGAATACCAGACGGAAATGATCTATTCGCGGTCGATCTGGCAGATGGATCGGCTTAACCTGCGCCGATGACCACCGGGATCAGCAGGGGGCCCATGCCGCAGACATTCGCGAAGCACACGCCCCGCAAGGGCCAGGTGGCCCTTGCGCTTCTGGCGGTCGTCGCGCTGATCCTGACGCTGGTGCTGTCGTTTTTCGTGCGCGATTACGTGCGCGTTCTGGCGGTGGCGCAGCAGGATCAGAATTCCTGGCGCTCGGCCCAGATCGAGGTGGAATACCTCAAGCTGAGCGCGGCCATCGACCGCGCCCGCGAAACCGGCGGCGCCGACCTGGACGCGCTGCGCGAGCGGTTCGACATCTTCTACAGCCGCCTGCCGCTGATCCAACCCGACACGCTGGACCCGGATGCCCGCCAGCGGCTTGCGGAAATGAAGGCGATGCTGGACCGGCTGATCCCGCTGGTCGACGGGACCGACGCGCAGCTGCTTGCCGGGCTGGACCGGTTCGAATCCGAACTGCTGGCGCAAAGCGATTCCCCGCGCATCATCGCGCTGGGATCGATCAGCGGCGTGGTCGAGGCCAAGGCCCATGAACGCCAGCGAATCGCCTGGCTGCTGGAAGGGATGCTGGGGCTGATCGTCGCCACCACGCTGATCCTGATCCTGTCGATCATCTTCCTGATCCGGCGCACCAATTCGCTGCAAAGCGCGTCGGTTCTGGCCGATGAACGCCACCGCCAGCTGATGGCGGTGCTGAACGGGTCGCTGGATGCCATCGTGGTCACTGACAGCTCGCAGACGGTGATCGATTTCAACGGCTCGGCGGAAAAGATATTCGGCTACGCCTCGCAGGACGTGGTGGGGCGCAACGGCATCGATCTTTTCACCCCCAAGGGCAGCCGCGCCGCGCTGCGCCGGGATCTGAAATCCTATCTCAGCACCGGGCAGACCAACCTGCTGGACCGGGGCAGCCACGAGATGAACATGCTGCGCGCCGACGGCACCGAATTTCCCGCGCAGTTCACATCGTCGACCGCGCAGACCCGGGGCGGGCCGATCTTCATTTCCTACATCCGCGACATGACCCCCGAAAAGCGCCACGAGGCCGAGATCCTGCGCGCCCGCGACGCGGCGCTGCAGGCGTTCCGGGAACGGTCGCGCTTTTTCGCCATGATGAGCCACGAGATGCGCACGCCGCTGAACGGGGTGCTGTCGTCGCTTTACCTGCTTGAAGAAAGCCCGCTGCTGGACGAGCAGCGCGAACATCTGAACACGGCGCTGTTTTCCGGCGACATCCTGATGTCGCACATCAACGACGTGCTGGCCATCGAACGCAGCGAAAGCGAAGAGGAATTCACCGCCGAACCCTGCGACATCGCGGCGCTGACCACCAGCATGGTGGGGATGATGGAATCGCTGGCCCGCAGCTTCGAGGTCACGCTGGACCTGCAGCAGAAGGGCATCGCCGACCAGCGCTTCATGACCGCGCCGCGGGCGGTGCAGCAGATCCTCATCAACCTGCTGAGCAACGCGATCAAGTTCTCGCCGCAGGGGGCGGTGTCGCTGTTCGCGCGCTACATCGCCACAAGCGAGTCCGGCGATCACGGCACGCTGCGCTTCGAGGTCAGCGATACCGGCATCGGCATCGCCCCCGAGGATCAGGCCCGCATCTTCGAGGATTTCGTGTCGCTCGACAGCCGGTATGAACGGCGCACCGGCGGCACCGGGCTGGGCCTTGGCATCGTGCGCCGCCTGTGCGAGCGGCTTGACGGCAGCATCCGCTGCGAATCCTCCCCGGGCGAGGGCACAAGCTTTGTGGTCGATCTTCCGGTCGCGCTTGCCGCCTGCGCGCCGCAGGACACGGCGGAGCCGGGATCGCGCGCCATCGAAGGTGCGGTGCCCAAGCGCATCCTGGTGGTCGACGACAACAGCGTGAACCGCGATCTGCTGAACAAGATGCTGGAACTGGCCGGGCACCGGGTCACCATGGCCGATGGCGGGCAGGCGGCGATCGACCAGGCCGGCGCGCAGCCCTTTGATCTGATCCTGATGGATATTTCCATGCCCGGCGTCAGCGGCACGCAGGCCACGCGCATCATTCGCGGCCAGCCCGGCCCCAACCGGTCGACGCCCATCGTGGCCTTCACCGCCCATGCGCTGCCCCATGAACAGGAAGCCTTTCGCGAGGCGGGCATGTCGGGCTTTCTGCTCAAGCCGGTGCACCGCAAGGCACTGCATGCCTGCGTGCAAAAGGATTACGACGCGCCGGGGCAGGGGGATGGTGCGGACGATGCGCCGCTTGACGACACGGGCGTGCTGGATGCCGACCAGGTGTCGGACCTGCTGGACATCTTCGGCAAGGACCAGATGCGCGAGCGGCTGGATGCGTTCTGCGCCGAAAGCCGGGGTCAGCTGGATGCGCTGGAAACGGCCTGCGCTGCCGAGGATCACGCGGCGCTTCAGGCGGCGAGCCATTCGCTGGCGGGGATCTGCGGGATGATGGGCGCCGCCGCGCTGCATGTGCTGTTGCAGGATATCGAACGGGCCAGCAAAAGCGGGCGCCACGGGGATGTGCGCGCGCTGGTGGGGCGTATTCCGGGAACCTACGCCGACAGCTGCGCCGCCTGGGCCAAGATCATGGCCTGAAGGCGCGGCGGCTATACGAAGGGCGTGGGCGATCAGCCTTTATCGCGCCGCGCCGCGCCCGCGCCGGGGGTAATGTGGGGCTACCTCCAGGCGGGATGGTGTTGTTCCCCAGGGGGCAGGCCAAAAGCCCGGCGCGACCAGACCTCCCCTGTCAGGGTTGTCCGGGTATCCACAGACCGCCCACGGAGGCTGTCCCCGGCCGCCCTTCCTTCGGGAAGGGCGGTTCTTTTGCGTTTGCGCCCTGCGTGCGCCCCCGCGTTCTGCCCCGGCACGAAAAAGGCCGCCCCGATGAGGGCGGCCTTGCGTCGTTTCGCGCCGGTCGGCGCCGTCAGGGTGAAATTTCGACCTGAAAGCTGACCGACCCGGCGGCGCCCGGCGCGTGGGTGCCGGTGCAATCCCAGCGCAGCGCGCCCGCGTAGCCGGCCGCGTTGGACGCGGGCACCGCAAGCGCGCAGCTTACCCCGCCGCCCACGGCCACCGGGCTGGGCACGCTGGCGGCCAGCACCGTGTAGGGCGGCGTGCGGTCGTGGATCACGATCTGCGTGGCGGGCAGGTTGCCGGGGTTTTCCAGGTAGATGCGGTATTCCAGCACATCGCCCAGCGTGGCGCCGTTGCTGACGCCCTCGGGGGTGCCCTGGCTGAGGTTGCGCACGGTCTTGCGCAGTTCAAGCCGCCCGCCGGCGCCTTCGATGCGCACCACGTCGGTGTTGCGGTCCTGTTCGGTCAGCCCGCTGGTGCCGTAGCTGGTGTCGGCCACCACGTCGAAGGCGATGGACGCCCCCGGCGCCGCCGCCGCCGATGCGGTCACCCGCGCCACAAGGCAGATGCGCGTGCCCGCCGCCACCGGCACCGGCCCGGACACGGCGCTGCCCGCCGTCCCGTCGCAGGCCGGATCAAGGAACAGCGCGACCGAAAACAGCCCGTCCGACGCGCCTGGCTGCACCGGGGCCGAGAACTGCACCGTGCCATCCGCATCGGCGGTGTAGTCGTGGCGCAGCGCGACCACCTGCCCGGCGCGCAGCGCGGCCTGCTGGCTTTCGCTCAGCCGCGCCTCGCGGATCAGGCCAAAGCGCAGATCGCCGTAGGACGCCCCCGGCGCGGGCTGGAAGCTGTAGCTGCCGTCGCGCGGATCGGGATTGGTCAGGCCCGGCAGGCTGCCCGGCGTTTCGGAAACCAGCGCCAGCCCGGTGCCCGGCGTCACGCGCAGGGTCAGCGCATCCGAATAGCCTTCGGGCAGGGTCAGCGACCACGCGCCGTTCGCGGCGATCACGGGGCTGCCCACCAGCGCGCCGGCGCTGTCCAGAAGGTCGATCCTGGCGGACCCTGTGCCCGGCTCGTCCGCGCCCTGCACGCCGTCATAGGCGGTGCCCGCGCCGCCGCCGTGGTCAAGGAACACCACCCCCGACAGCGTCGCGCCGGTCCCGGAGAAGGTGACGGCGGCCTGCGCCTCGTCGTCATCGGCCAGCCCGTCGCCCAGATCGTCGCTCAGCGCGCCGGTGGCCGGGTCGCTGTCCGGGTCGGGCTGGTCGGATGCGATGATCTCGGCCGCGTTGGTATGGCTGCCGGTGGCGTTCATCGTCACGCGGATGGTCAGCGTTTCGGTGGCGCCGTTGGCCACGTCGCCCACCTCCCAGATGCCGGTGCCGGGATCGTAGCTGTCGCCCTGCGCGGCGGCGGTGTCGGACACGAAGGTGAAACCGTCGGGGATCAGGTCGCGCAGCCTGACGCCGCCCGCCGCGGCCGGCCCGGCATTGGTGATGGACAGCACGAAGTCGATTTCGGTTCCCGCCCCGGCCGCGTCAAGCGGAGCCCCGGCGGTGTCGAAGGCGGCCTTGGTCAGCGACAGGTCCGCCCCCGACGCCGCCGCGCCAAAGCCGAAATCCTGCCCGCCGGTGTCGCCCCCGGTGGTGACGGCGATGCCGGTGATGGGGTTGGCGGTGGTCACCGTCAGCCCCGCCGGGATGTCCGGATCGGCGCTGTCCACCGCGACGGCCCAGGTACGCGTCGCATCCACCGAGCCAAAGGCATAGCTGCCGTCGGCGCCGGTCAGGGCGCTGGCGCTCAGCACGTCATCCGAGGGATCGCCCGGCGTGCCGTTGTCGTCAAACAGCTGCACCGCGATGCCGGCGGGCAGCGTCGCCTCGCCCGTATCCCGCGCGCCGTTGCCGTTGGCATCTTCGTAAAGCACGCCCGAAATGGTGCCCTCGGCAAAGACGGTCGAGGCATAAAGGTCGCCCTTGCGGCACGAGGCGCCGTCATTGCCGATCGGGGCAGAACCGGCGCCATCCACCTTGAAGAACTGGTAGCTGGCCGGGCGATCGCCCGCCGCGCCGACCTCAAGCGCGAAAATCTGCCGCGAGACGTTGTCATAGGCGTAGAAATACCCGTTCGCATCCATCCAGACGCTGTCCAGTTGGTACGACCCGGTGCCTGCGGGCAGCGCGACATTGTTGGCCACCAGCACGGTCGTGGTCGACCCGGCAGAACCGCCCCGGGGATCCATCGCGTAGATGTCGTTGCCGTTCACCACCATGTAAAGCAGCCCGTCGCGGGGGTTGTAGGACATGTCCAGCCCGTTGGGGGCGGTGCTTCCGGCATCCAGGATACCCAGGTTCACCGGGTTCAGCGGGTCCGAGATATCCACCAGCTGGTAACGCCCGGACTGGCCAAGGATGTTGTAGACCATGACCCCGCCGGGCAGGATTTCCAGAGTGGACCCCACACGGCCCAGCCCCAACGCATCCATGTTGGTGACGAATTCGACGGCCCCGGAAAAGGTCACCCGGTACAGGTCGAACGTGTTGCGGAAGATCCCGTAGATGTAGTTGTCGACTTCGCTCCAGCCCCAGCCGGTCGTGCTGTAGCTGCCGGTGAAATCCGCCGGATAGGTCGTGCGCTGGGTGCTGTAGGAACCGGGGCTGCCGCTGATCTGAAGCTTTTCGAGGATCGGATCATTGTTGCTTTCGAAGACCATGAAAAAGCCGGTGTCGCAGACCAGCGGCCCCGACGGGTTCACCAGCGTCACGACGTAATCCTCGACCTCGCCGTCGAAGTTCAGCCCGTCGAAGGGATCGTTGGTGAAGGCCGCGGTGGTGGACCAGCGCAGGCGGGCAAAGCTGGTGCCGTTGCCGATATCCGCCGGCACCGTGATGTCGAACGAGATCTGGTTGTTGAAGGTGCCGTCGGTGTCCTGCGCGCCGCCGTCGCGCAGATCCTGGCCGACGTGGTCTTCGGGATCGAAGATGCCGTTCTGGTTCCAGTCGATGAAGACCTGCAGGTAGGTGATGCCCGACACCACAGGGATGCCCAGCGGCAGCTGCAGGCTGAGCGTCTCGTGGGTCTGGACGGTCAGCGGCACGTTCGTGTCCGCCTGCAGCAGCGGAAAGGCGGCGACGCTGTCTTCGTCATCGCTGCCCGCCAGGTCGTCGGCATCGGCAAGGGCGCTGTGCTGGGGTTCGGTTTCCGTGTCGGGCAGCCCCGCGCCAAGGTAGATCAGGGGCACGACCACGTGCCGGGGATCGCCATAGCTGGCCGGAGCATCGCCCCGGTCGACCAGGTCGGCGGCGGCGATGACCAGCGAATAATCCTCGACCTCGCCATCGGGGGAAAAGCCGGTGACGGGAATTCCGAGCTGGCTGGCATAGCGGAAACGGGCAAAGGTGATGTTGGTGGTCGCATCGCTGGGGACCGACACGTCGATCTGGATCACGCCATCGCCGGCCACATTGTCGGAATTGGTGCCGTCATCGCGAAGGTCGACGGCGATGCGTTCGCCCAGCGTGTCCTCGAACAGCCCGTCGCCGTTGAAATCGATCCACGCCTGAAGATAGCCCGCGCCGTTCACCGTCACGTCCAGGGTGCTGATGGCCCCCTGCGTGAGCGCGGGAAAGATGATCGAATCCTCGTCGTCGATGTTCAGCAGATCGTCCGCTGTGGCGGTCGCATCCGATTGCGCCAGCGGTTCGATGTCGGGCGGGATCGCGCCAAGGTAGATGCTGGGCGCGATGCCCACGCCATGCGATGCGGGCAGGTAGCTGACCGGCGCATCGCCGAAATCCACGCCCAGCCCTTCGAACACGGCGATGCGCACGCGGGCGCGATCGCATTGCAGCGGATCGACGCTGTCGCACAGTTCGTATTCGATCTCGTAGGTGCCCGAGGGCACGCCGGGCGGCACGATCACGCTGCCCGCCTCGGCGCCGGTGGTTTCAAGCACCGGGACCGGATCGCCCGGGGCCTGCGGGGTGGCTTGGGTCAGCACTTCCAGCGTGGCGGTGGGAAAGGCCGCCGGCAGCCCGTTGATGGTGTCATTGGCCATGACCTCGCCCGCGGTGCCGCCCAGCAGGGTGTTCAGCGGCGAGGCGGTATAGTCATCGTCGCGCGCCACGACCGAGGGCGAGACATTGGTG
>CAXICP010000099.1:0-9495 GCA_964022595.1 uncultured Salipiger sp. | reverse complement strand
CGACACCGCCCACGACCACGGTCATGAAGCTTTGCACGATGTAGTCGGCCCCCATTTCCGATGTCACCTTGGCATAAAGCCCGATGGCCACGCCCGCGATTCCGGCGATGCCCGACCCAAGGCCGAAGGTCAGCATGTTGATCTTGTCGGGGTTGATGCCCATCGATGCCGCCATGCCGGGGTTCTGCGTCACGGCGCGCACCTCAAGCCCGACGCGGGTCTTGTTCAGGATGAACAGGATCAGCGCCAGAAAGATCAGCGCCAGCACGAAGATGGCGATGCGGATGTTGGCGATGCTGACCACGTCGTTCAGCACCCAGGCGCCATCCAGCCAGGACGGGGATGTCAGCGGGCGCGCCTGCGTGCCGAAGATGTTCTTGGCCAGCTGCTGCAGCGCGATGGAAATGCCGAAGGTCGCCAGCAGCGTTTCCAGCGGGCGGTGATACAGCCAGCGGATCACCAGCCGTTCCATCGCGACACCGGCGCCGAAGGTGACCGCGAAGGCCAGCGGCAGCGCGACGATCAGCGACAGCGTGTAATCGGGGATGATCTGCTGCACCACGTAGCCGGTGTAGGCGCCCATCATGATGAATTCGCCATGCGCCATGTTGATCACGCCCATCACGCCAAAGGTGATGGCCAGCCCGATGGCGGCAAGGAAATAGATCGACGCCAGCGACAACGCGTCCAGCGCCAGGTCCAGCATCTGGTTGAGAAACACGCGCCGTTCGACCTCGTCGAGGGCGGCGCGCGCGGCGTCGGTGACGGCGGGGTCGTCCTCGGCATAGGTTTCAAAGAACACATGCGCGGCGAGCGCGGCCTTGATGGTGTCTTCGGTCACCAGCGGCGGCACGGTGCCCGCCTCGGCAAGGGCGGAATAGGCGCGCTGGCGGTCGGCTTCGGAATCAAGCGCCCCGACCGGCACGCCGCCGACCCTGCCGTCCTGCACGTTCGATGTCAGCGCGGCCTTGATCTGCTCGCGGCTCAGCGCCGGGGGGGCAAGGCCGGCGTCCACAAGCCGGGCATAGCCGTCCTGCGCGGTGATGTCGCTGCCGATGCGAAGCTCGCGCGCGATGTTGGCGCCCTGGGGCAGCGTTTCGGCAACGCCGGGCGCCGTGGTCAGGATCTGGTTGAGCACGGCGCGCACCTCGACCGACAGCGCGCCCGAAAGCGCGTCGATCGCAGCCACGCGCTGGGCGCTGTCGGCGCCGAAGCGGGCGGTAAGCATGCCCACAAGCTGCTGCTTGCGCGCGCGCAGCGCCTCGTCGGGTTCGGTTTCGATGGATGCGCGCAGCGGTTCAAGCTGATCGGGTTCGGGGGCGCGCGCGATGGCATCCAGCGCCGCCATGCGGGCGGCGATGTCGGGGTCGGACAGCTGGAACTGCACCAGCGCGGTCGAGATCACCCGCCGCACGCCGCCGTTTGGGCGCACCGCGGACAGGCTGGCCCCGTCAAGCGTTACCGGCGCGCCGGTGTCCACGTCGACCGGGGGCGTGCCGTCGTAATAGAAAAGACCGGTGGCATCGTCCTGCACCACGTCGCGGTCGGACCAGCGGCCCAGGAATTCGGGCACCTGCGGCAGGCCCGAGGCGACCAGCGCGTCGATCAGCGTGCCAACGCTTTGGCGGCCCGGACTGGCGACCTCGTCCGCATGGGTCTGAAGAAGCGTCTGAAGCGGGCCGGCCTGCTGCGCCGCCGCCCGCGATGCGGGCAGGGACAGGCAAAGCGCCAGCGTCAGGACGAAAGAGAGCGCGCGCAGCATCGGCAACCTTCCCGAGAATATCGGACACGCCCGGGACAGGCGGCGGGCGCCAGGGAAAGGCGCCCGCCGCAAGCCCGGCCGGGTCGGATCAGTAGTTCGACTTGATCTGGACGCAGGTGTCGGTCTCGGTGTTGTACATGCCGCATTCCAGCTCTTTCCAATCGGACTTGAGCGGGGCGGATTCCGGCAGGTAGTCGGTCCATGCATCGCCCGGGACCGGGTCGGTCTGCGAGATGATGTCGAACTGCCCATCGGCGCGGATTTCGCCGATCAGGACGGGCTTGGACAGGTGGTGGTTGGTGCCCATCACGGCGGTGCCGCCGGTCAGGTTCGGCACCTCGAGCCCCCACATGTTTTCGCGCACGGCGTCCACATCGGTGGTGCCGGCGGCCTCGACGGCCTGAACCCACATGTTGAAGCCGATGTAATGGGCTTCCATCGGGTCGTTGGTGACGCGGCTGTCATCGCCGATATAGGCATGCCACTGTTCAATGAATTCGGCGTTCTCGGGGGTGTCGGCGGTCATGAAGTAGTTCCACGCGGCCAGGTGCCCGACCAGGTTGGACGTATCCAGCCCCGAAAGTTCCTCTTCGCCGACCGAAAAGGCCACGACGGGGATGTCGTCTGCCGACACGTTCGCCGCCGCCAGTTCCTTGTAAAAGCCGATGTTGGCATCGCCGTTGATGGTCGAGATCACGCCCACCTGCTTGCCGTCTTCGCCAAGCGCCACGACGTCGGACACGATGGTCGACCAGTCGGACTGCCCGAAGGGGGTGTAGTTGATGAAGATGTCCTCGGACGCGATGCCCTTGGACGCCAGGTAGGATTCAAGGATGTTGTTCGTGGTGCGCGGGTAGACGTAATCGGTGCCCAGCAGCGCGAATTTCTCGACGCCCAGTTCATCCAGGAAGTAATCGACCGCCGGGATCGCCTGCTGGTTCGGCGCGGCGCCGGTGTAGAACACGTTCTTCGAGCTTTCCTCGCCCTCGTACTGGACGGGGTAGAAATACAGCGCGTTCAGCTCTTCGAGCACCGGCAGCACGGCCTTGCGGCTGGACGAGGTCCACGACCCGAAGGTCACGTCGACCTCGTCGTTGGAAATCAGCTCGCGCGCCTTTTCGGCGAACAGCGGCCAGTCGGACGCGGGGTCCTTGACCACGGCTTCCAGCTGGCAGCCCAGCACGCCCCCTTCGGCGTTCTGCTTTTCGATGAGCATCAGCATGGTGTCTTTCAGGGTCGTTTCCGAAATCGCCATGGTGCCCGAAAGCGAATGCAGCACGCCGACCTTGATCGGGCATTCGGTTTCCTGGGCCGAAACGGCACCGGCGGAAACCAGCGCCGCCGCGGCGACGCCCGAAAGTTTCAGCATCTTCTTCATGAAATCACTTCCCTTGGTGTGCGACTGTTGCAGGCCAGCGGAAACATGCCTTCGCATGCGCCCCCGGCCCGGTGTGATCGTCGCTCTTTTACTGTTTGCGCCCCGACATGGCGGATCGCTCCTCCTGCGCCGCGGCATCCCCGTTTCGCGCCGTCCCGAGACAGGCGCGGCCCTGTTCATATCCGAGCCGTCGGGGTGCCCTACGGTAAATCGCCCGGAACGCAGGCCGAGTTGACGCGTTGATTAATCGGTAAGCTTTTTTCGGCGAAGCGGTCTGATTTTTGTGCTATTCCGGGTCAGATACGGCGCTTGGTTGTCGGTATTTTCCCGAATCCGGCGGGTTTCGGGATTCGAGAGTAAAAGCATTGCCTATAAAGTCAGCGGTTTTCCCGGGCGCCGAACGATTTTTCGGAAGGGGGCTTTCACTCCCGCGGGGAAACGTGGAGTTTGAGGCAAGAGCACGAAGGGAAGACCATGAGCGCCACGCAAGCCAAGATCTTCAACGAGATGATGAACGGGCAGGACGTGCGTGCCGCCTATGCCAATCTCGAAAAGTGGTACCGGTCCATGCCGCCGGAACTGCGCAACCTCAAGCAATCCGAGGCAGAGGCGCTGTTCCGCCGCGTCGGCATCACCTTCGCGGTCTACGGCGAAGGGGGCGACCCCGAACGGCTGATCCCCTTTGACATGTTCCCGCGGGTGATGACCGCCGAGGAATGGCGCAAGCTGGACAAGGGCATCCGCCAGCGCGCCGCCGCGCTGAACGCCTTTCTGTGCGATGTCTACGGGCGGCGCGAGATCATCCGCGCGGGCCGCATCCCCGAACATCTGGTGACCAACAACGAAGCCTATGAAAAGGCCGCCATCGGCTTCATGCCCCCGCGCGGCGTGTTCAGCCATATCGTGGGCGTTGACCTCGTGCGCACCGGGCCGGATGAATTCTACGTGCTCGAAGACAACTGCCGCACCCCGTCGGGCGTCAGCTACATGTTGCAGAACCGCGAAATCATGATGCGCATGTATCCGCAGCTGTTCATGGAAAACCGCATCGCGCCGGTCGATGGCTATGCCTCGGCGCTGCGCAAGACGCTGGCGTCGGTCGCGCCGCGCAAATGCATGGCCGAGCCGAACATCGTCATCCTCACGCCCGGGCAGTTCAATTCGGCCTATTACGAACATTCCTTCCTGGCCGACCTGATGGGGGTCGAGCTGGTCGAAGGGCAGGACCTGTTCGTTGAAGGCGATTTCATCTGGATGACGACGACCGAGGGCCCCAAGAAGGTCGACGTGATCTACCGGCGCATCGATGACAGCTTCCTTGATCCGCTGTGCTTCCGCCCCGATTCCATGCTGGGTGTGCCGGGGCTGATGAACGTCTACCGCTCGGGCGGGGTCACCATCTGCTCGGCGCCCGGGGCAGGGGTGGCGGACGACAAGGCGATCTATACCTACGTGCCCGAAATGATCCGTTTCTACCTAGGCGAAGAGCCGGTGCTGGAAAACGTGCCCACCTGGCAATGCGCCAGAAAGGACGAATGCCGGTACGTGCTGGAACACCTATCCGAACTGGTGGTCAAGGAAGTGCACGGTTCGGGCGGCTACGGCATGCTTGTCGGGCCCAAGGCCGACAAGTCCACGATCGAGGCGTTCGCCCACAAGATCCGCCAGAACCCCGAAAACTACATCGCCCAGCCGACGCTGGCGCTGTCGGCGGTGCCCACCTTCGTCGAAGAAGGCATCGCGCCGCGCCATGTGGATTTGCGCCCCTACTGCCTTGTAGGGGAAAAGATCGAACTGGTGCCCGGCGGGCTGACCCGCGTGGCGCTGACCGAAGGCTCGCTCGTCGTGAACTCGTCCCAGGGCGGAGGTGTCAAGGACACCTGGGTCCTGGCGGAATAAGGGCGGAAGGAAAACACCATGCTGAGCCGCACCGCAGATCACCTTTACTGGATGGCCCGCTATCTTGAACGCGCCGAAACCACCGCCCGCCTGCTGGAAGTCGGCGCGCGCACCGCGCTGCTGCCCGACCCTTCGGGCGGGTATCGCAACGACTGGGAAGCGGTGCTGCAGTCCAAGGGCACGCTTGAGCAGTTCAAGGAAAAATTCGGCGAGACCAACCAGCGCAACATCGAAACCTGGCTGTTCTTCGATTCCGACAACCCCGCCTCGGTGCTGTCCTGCATCAATGCCGCGCGCGAAAACGCCCGTGTCGTGCGCACCGCGCTGACCTCGCCGGTGTGGGATGCGATCAACAGCGCCTACCAGGAGCTCAAGCAGCTGCAGCGCACCGAGCGCAGCAAGCTGATGGTCACCGACCTGACCGAATGGACCTTGCGCTTTTGCCACCTGGTGCGGGGCTGCCTTTCCGCCACGCAGCTGCGCAACGACGGTTACGCCTTCATGGGCATCGGTACGTCGATCGAACGGGCCGACAACACAGCGCGGCTGATCGACGTGAAATACTACGTGCTGCTGCCCTCGCTCAGCTATGTCGGATCGGGGCTGGACCAGTCGCAATGGGCGCTTCTGTTGCAGTCGATGACGGCGCAGCGGGCCTTCAACTGGTCCTATTCGGGCGAGATCACGGCGCAGAAGATCGCGCATCTGCTGATCCTGAACCGCAAGTTTCCACGCTCGCTTCTGTCCAGCGTCTGCTGGACCTGCGACCATCTCGACGACATCGCACAGAACTATTCCAACGGCACCCGCGCCCAGGAGGCCGCGCACCAATTGTACGAGGACCTGTCCCGCGCGACCGTCGACGACATCTTCGACGAAGGGCTGCACGAATTTCTGCAACGCTTCGTCTCCCGCAACGCCGGCCTGGCGAACACGGTTCAGGATGTGTACCTTCGGGGGATACCGGCATGAGACTTTCCGTTCGTCACACCACCCGCTACCGTTTTGATGAACCCGCGCGCGGCGTCGTGCAATCGCTGCGGCTGTGGCCCTGCGACTGCGCCTCGCAAAAGGTGCTGCGCTGGGACGTGGTGACCGATGGCGCCCTGCGCGGCGCCGAATTCACCGACGGGGCAGGGGATCGCACCGCCCTTGCCAGCTGGCGCGGCCCTGTCGAAACGGCAACCATCGTGGTCACCGGCGAGGTCGAAACCACCGACCTGTTCGGCGTGCTGCGCGATCACCGCGAAAAGGGGCCGGCGTCCCTGTACCTGCGCGCAACGCGCCACACCGAAGCCGACCAGGACCTGCGCGAATTGTCGGCCTCGACGCTCGACGGCATGAAAAAAGCGTCGGAACTTGATCGCGCCCATGCGCTAGCCGCCGCCATCGCCGATGCCATCGAATACGCCCCGGGCGAAACCCGCGCCCACACCACGGGCGCCGAGGCGCTCGCCGGTGGCAAGGGCGTATGCCAGGATCACACCCATGCGCTGATCGCCGTGTCCCACGTGGCGGGCATCCCCGCGCGCTACGTCACGGGGTATCTGCAGGCGGGCGAGGCCGGCGGCCCGCACGAGGCCAGCCACGCCTGGGCCGAACTGTTCGTGCCGGAACTGGGCTGGGTCGGGTTCGACGCCGCCAACCGCTGCTGCCCGGACGAGCGCTACATCCGTCTTGGGTCCGGCTATGATGCGCAGGATGCCGCGCCGATCCGCGGGCTGGTGCAGGGCAATTCCCCCGCCGAACACCTCGAGGTTGAAGTCGAGGTCATCGCCGAACAGCAACAGCAACAATAGCGCGCCTTCCCTGCTGCGCCATTGCCCGAAGGCCCGCGGGTCCTTATACCCGGTGCGTTGACGGTCGTTCAGGGGAATCGCGATGACGTATTGCGTGGGGTTGATGCTGGATGCGGGGATCGTCCTGCTGTCCGATACCCGAACGAACGCCGGGCTCGACAATATCGCGACCTATCGCAAGATGTTCCTGTTCGAAACTCCGGGCGAGCGGGCGATCGGGATCATGACGGCCGGGTCGCTGTCGATCACGCAGACCACCATGGCGCGGCTGAACGACGCCATCGAGGAAGGGGAAAGCGAAACGTCGATCCTGCGCGCGCCGACCATGTTGCAGGTGGCCGAGATCGTCGGCAGCACCCTGTCCGACGTGACGTCCGAAGTGTCGGCCAAGATGGAACGCATGAGCCAGAATGCCAGCGCCTCGATGATCGTCGCAGGCCAGCGCAAGGGCGGGCCGATGCGGATGTTCCTGATCTACCCCGAGGGCAACTTCATCGAGGCAACCTCGGACACGCCGTTCCTTCAGATCGGCGAGCACAAGTATGGCAAGCCGATCCTCGACCGGGTGATCGACCCGTCGACCACGTTGGAAGATGCTGAAAAGGCGGTGCTTCTGTCGATGGATTCGACGCTGCGATCCAACCTTAGCGTCGGCATGCCCCTTGATTTCGCGGTGATCGAAGCGGACAGTTTCAGCTTTACCCGCCGGCGCCGGATCGAAGCGGATGACGAAGGCTTTGCCCGCATGAGCCATGCCTGGTCCGACGCGCTGCGCAACGCCTTCCAGCAGATCGATCCCCACTGACGCGAAGGCCCGCGGGCGCCGCGCTGCGGGGATCGTGCCGACGGGATGGCTGGCCACGGGCGATGGCGCCCACGGCCAGCGCAATTCTGGTCGCTTTCCTAGAAAAGCGTGATTTCGCCATGGCTTGGCGGCGGCGGGGCCTTCACCGGAGGTGCGACGCGTTCCACCTCGCCCGGGACGACGAATTGCTTCACGCGCCCATCGGTGGGCCAGAATCGGATGCGCCGCGCCGCGTTGCCCCCGATGCTTTCCGAGGCGATGGGGATGCCTTCGTTCTGCAGGAATTCCTTGGCAAAGGCGGTGTTCGATGTGCCGATATCGCGCAGCTGCGTCAGCATCTTGGCGCCGCCGAACAGCTTTGCCACCAGGCGGTTCTTCTGCGCGCCCTGCTTGAGCATGTTGTTGATCAGCAGTTCCATCGAATAGGCGCCGTAGCGGATATCTTCGCCGTCCGCGCCGGGCCGGCTTGGCAGCAGGAAATGGTTCATGCCGCCGATCTTCGCCGCGGGGTCGGTCAGGCAGACCGCCGCGCAGGATCCAAGAACGGTGGACAGGACGCAATTGATGTCATTCGAAATATGGTATTCGCCTTGAACGACATTCACGAGTTTTTCGTTGGCTTGCATCATTATGTGGCCGTCCTTTGCTTTGCTCTGGGCGGGATCGCAGCGCAGGCGCGCAGGATCTCGGGGCCGATCTTGTGTAGCGGCAGGGACTGTCGTGCCGCGTCCAGTTCCATGGCTGCGCGGGGCATTCCGTAGACCGTGCTGGTGGCCTCGTCCTGGGCGATGGTGAAGGCGCCGGCGTCCCGCAGTGCCTTGAGCCCCTGCGCGCCGTCGCGCCCCATTCCGGTCAGAAGCGCGGCCACCGCGCGGCTGGCGCCCGGCACCGCCGATTGGAAAAGCGCGTCAACCGACGGCATGTGGCCCGATATGGGGGCGCCGGGCATCAGCGTGATCCGCATCGGGCGCCCGCCCGCCAAGCGCATATGCGCCCGGCTGCCGGCGGCCAGCGCGATCTGTCCGCAGCCGATGCGGTCTCCGTCTTGGGCGGCGCGCACTTCCGCCGCGCATTGGCGGTCAAGCAGCCGGGTCAGGCTTTCGCCAAACCCGCCGCCCGTGTGTTGAACGATGAAGGTCGGGGGGCAATCCGGTGGAAAACAGGAAAGGACCGAAATCAGAGCGTCGACTCCGCCGGTTGACGCCCCGATCAGAATGAAGCCCCCCGACGCCACGATCGGGGCCGGGGTCGCCGCGCGCGCGGGCGGGTGCAGCCCGCCTGGCCCCGCGACGGCATGGCGCCGCGAATTGCGCGTCACCGTGCGCAAGCGATCGATCAGCTCTGCGCCGCCGATGTTGCCGCTGACGGGAAAAAGGTCTGAATTCCGCTCCCACGGGGAATCCTGGTCGCGCCAGGCGCCTCCGGTCTGATCGCTGATGACAAGCCAGCGCACGTCGAGGGCCGAGAACAGCGCGCGCATCACCTCGAACTCCGGTTCCCGGGCCAGCCGGCCCGAGATCACGACGGCCATGGGGGCCTTTTCCTCGACCTCCGTGTAGGTGGTCATCAGGTCATGCGTCTCGCCGATGATCTTGACCGACGGCGCTGCGCGAAGGTCCGCCCCGATCTTCCTGCGCAACCCGACGTCCGGGATTGCGATGATCAGCGTGATCGAGCTCATCTGCGATACCTTTCTAAATTGAGAGCGAACCCCCGGAAAATCCATTGCGCCTGGGGTGCTTTCTGCCCCGGTCGTCGGGCGGCGCCGGGCACGACGGCGCCGCCCTCTGGGCTATCGCCCGGTATCAGAAAAGCTCGGGGGGGTTCGCGCTCAGTTCCTCGTGGTCCGATC
>CAXICP010000098.1:0-9495 GCA_964022595.1 uncultured Salipiger sp. | reverse complement strand
TTTCCCGCCATCGTGCGCCCCGTCGATGATCCCGATTACGATTACGAGGTGATCTGCGGCGCCCGTCGCCACTTTGCCGTCAGCTGGCTGCGCGCGCACAACTACCCCCAGTTCCGCTACCTGGTCGAAGCGCGCAACCTGACCGACGAAGAAGCCTTTCGCCTTGCCGACATCGAAAACCGCGACCGCGAGGATATCTCGGATTACGAACGCGCCATCGACTATGCCGACGCGGTCGCGCGCTATTACGGCGGCAAGCAGAAAGCCATGGCCGAACGGCTTGAGGTCAGCCAGCCCTGGCTGTCGCGCTACCTGCAACTGGCCAAGCTGCCCGATACAGTGGTGTCCGCCTTTGCCAATGTGCGCGAGATCCGCGAGCGCAACGCGCGCGAGCTCAAGCCGCTGCTAGGGGCGCCGGACACCTGCGAGGCGGTGCTTGCCGAAGCCGCCGCCATCGCCCGTCAGCAGCAGGCGGCGCGCGATGGTCAGGGCGCCTATGTCGACGCGGCGGCGGTGATGCGGCGGCTGACGCGCACCGCGCGCCCTGCCCGCCCCGAAACGCCGTCGGCCCGGGCCGAATACGGAACGCCCGGCATCGCGGTTCAGACACGGGGCCGCAAGGTCACGGTCAGTTTCGACGATGGCCTGACCCGCGAACAGCTTGAAGCCGCCTTCGCATCCTACCTTGAAAGCCGGTTCAACGGCTGACCGGGTGGGAAATTGCCCATGGGCAATTCGCGGCGCCGCCGGGCCGGACAAAATGTCCAGCGCCCGGGCGGCGCCGAATTAGATCTGGACAGACTGACCGGCGCGCGGGTTTTCGCGCCCGGGGGGCTGGAACAGCCCGCCCTGCCCTGACAATGTTCGCCCCGAAAGAATACAAAGGCATGCCCCGCGCGGCATGATGGAGGGGATCGGCCCATGGTCGATATCTGGAACGGTCTGTCGCAGGCATTCTGGTTGATGGTGACGCTGGACAGCGAGCTGGTGGAAATTTCCCTGCGCTCGCTGCGGGTGACCTTTACGGCGCTGCTGATCGCATCGGGCATCGCGCTGCCCCTGGCCGCGTTCCTTGCGGTGCGCCGGTTTCGCTGGCGCCGGGGCATCATCGCGCTGCTCAACGCGCTGATGGGGCTGCCGCCGGTGGTCGTGGGGCTTGTGGTCTACGTGATCCTGTCGCGTTCGGGGCCGCTGGGGGTGCTGGGGCTGCTGTTCACGCCGACCGCCATGATCATCGCGCAGACGGTCATCATCGTGCCGCTGATCGCGTCGGTCGCGCACCAGTCGATCCGCGAGCTTTGGGCCGAATACCACGACCTGCTGATATCCATGAACGTGACCGAAGGGCAGAAGATCCGCACCCTGCTGTGGGATTCCCGCCGCGCCCTGCTGACGGCGGCGCTGGCGGGCTTCGGGCGCGCCATCGGCGAGGTCGGCGCGATCATGATCGTCGGCGGCAACATCGACCACGCCACGCGGGTGCTGACCACGGCGATCGCGCTGGAAACCGGCAAGGGGGATTTCGGCCTTGCGCTGGCGCTGGGGTTCGTGCTGATCGGGCTGGCGGTGGCGGTGAACCTGTCGATCCACTGGCTGGGCCGCACCGAACGTGGAGACCGCTGGTGAGCCGCCTTCTGCCCCTCGTCGCCGAAGCGGCGGTCAGTCGGCGCGGCGGGCGCACCCTGGTCGGCCCGGTCGATCTGCGCATCGACGGGCCGGGGATCACCGTGCTGATCGGGCCGAACGGCGCCGGCAAGACCAGCCTTCTGAACCTGTTGCATGGCACGGCGCGGCTTGCGTCGGGGCGCATCGACTGGGCCTGCCCGATCGAAGATGCGCGCCACGCGCAGGCTTTCGTGTTTCAGCGGCCCGTGATGCTGCGGCGAAGCGTGGTCGAAAACCTGGCCTACCCGCTGCGCATTCGCGGCGTGCCGCGCAGCGAGGCGATGCCCCGCGCCGAAGCGGCCGCCCATCGCGTGGGCCTGGGCGAAATGCTTGGCCGCCACGCGCCGCGCCTGTCGGGGGGCGAACAGCAGAAGCTTGCGCTTGCGCGGGCGCTGATCATCGAACCGGACGTGCTGTTCCTGGATGAACCCTGCGCCTCGCTTGACGGGCGGGCCATGCGCGAAATCGAGGGCATTCTTTTGCAGGCGCGCGGGTCCGGCAAGCGGCTGATCCTGTCGACGCATGACATGGGGCAGGCGCGGCGGCTGGCCGATGACGTGCTGTTCCTGCTGCGCGGGGGCGTGCATGAACGCGGCCCCGCAGAGACGTTTTTCACCCGGCCCGAAACGCCGCAGGCGCGGGCCTTTCTGCAAGGAGATATCGTGGAATGATCAGGATTCTGATGATGGGCGCCGCGCTTGTCGCGGGCGCCACCGGTGCACAGGCCGCCGACGTGATGAAGATGGCGGTGACCACGTCGTTCAACAATTCGGGCCTGGCCGAGGTTCTGCTGCCCGAAATCGCGAAGGATCTGGACCTTGAGGTGCAGCTGCTGGTGGTCGGCACCGGCCAGGCGATCAAGCTGGGCGAGGCGGGCGATGTCGACGCGATCCTTGTGCATTCGCGCCCCGCCGAGGATGCCTTTGTCGCCGATGGTTACGGCACCCACCGCACTGAAATCATGTATAATGATTTCGTCTTCATCGGTTCGGCCAGCGACCCGGCGGGCATCTCCGATGACGCCGATGCGGTGGCCGCGCTGCAGGACATCGCAAGCGCCGAGGCGGATTTCGTCAGCCGCGGCGACGACAGCGGCACCCACAAGAAGGAACTGGCGCTGTGGCGCGACGCCGGGCTTGATCCCGCGGGCTTCGGCGATTGGTACAACGCCGTCGGGGCCGGGATGGGCGCCGCGCTGAACACCGCGTCGGGGATGAACGGCTACATCCTGTCGGACCGCGCCAGCTGGCTGAATTTCGGCAACAAGGGTGATCTGACCCTGCTGTTCGCGGGCGATCCGGTGCTGTTCAACCAGTACGCCTATCTGCCGGTGAACCCTGAAAAGCACCCGCATGTGAAAACCGATCTGGTGGAAAAGCTTGAGGCGTGGCTGGTGTCTGACCGGGCAAAAGAGCTGATCGACAGCTATGAAATCGGCGGCGAGCAGCTGTTCGTCTTCAACGCCCGCGCCAACTGAAGCCACTGTCAGGAAATGGAAAAAGGCCGCGCTGGGATGCGTGGCCTTTTTCGTGGGCGGCAAAAATTGCCCATGGGCAATTTGCGTGGCCAATCAGTGATCGTGCGGATCGTCCACCGAACCATGCACCGCGAACAGATCCAGATCGGCGCTTTGCGGTTCGATCGTGCGAAAGGATTCCCGCACGCCCACGGGGCTAAGTTCGCGCGCCACGGTCAGCAGCGTGTTGGGCGCGTGCCCGTCGCACAGATCGGCCATCTGGGCCAGTTCCTCGGCCGCGACGGGGCGCGCGGCTTCGATGGACGGGGCGCCGTAATAGGTCACGAAATGCTCGGCAAGGCGGTTCGTCAGGGTTTCCAGCTCGCCGGGTTCGACCTGCGTCACCGCGACAAAGGTGACGCGGCCAAAGGTTTCCAGCCCAAGCCAGCCGTTGGCAAAGGCCTGCCGCGCCTTGCCCGCCAGATCGGATTCGGACCAGTCGGAAAATTCGAACCCGCCCGACAGGCACCATTCGCCGGTGCGCGCCGGGCTGGCAAAGACCCGCATGTCGCTTTCATCGAAATGGATGGCGCGGGCAAGTTGCAGGGGGCCGGTCCGGGTCATGGCTGCTCCAACAAAGAGGTAAGGGGGATCAGGTGCGTGTCGCCCGCATCATCGCGCAGCAGCATGCCGAAATCTTCGTCCACGCCAAGGAATGTGCCGGACAGCGCGCCTTGGGTCACGGGTTCGCCCATGGACTGCGCAAGGCCGCGCCAGTTGGCGTGCAGCGCGCGCGGCCCGTCCTGTTCCCAGCCGTTCAGGTGGTGCAGCGTGTGCCGCGCCCATGCTTCGACCAGGTGCGGCGGCTGCACATCGGGGCAACCTTCGCCGTAAAGCGTGGTCTGGTCGGGGGTGTCGCCGGGGCGGTCGGTTTCGGGCCAAAGGGGCAGGGTGAAGCCCACCACAAGCCAGTCAGGCACCACATCCGGGTCGGGCGTGCTGGCCATGGCGCGCAGCCCGCCGCAGCGCGCGCCGTTCAGGTAGAACGTGCCGTCCCAGCCAAGGTGCAGGGCGACTTCGGGCGGGGCGAGCGCGCCAAGCGCGTTCTGGAACCCGACACCGCAGAGCGGCATCATCGCCATGGCGCGGCGCAGCGGCACCTCGGGGGCAAAGACCAGCGCGGCGTCGGCGCGGTTGGCACCAAAGGCATAGGCCACCATGCCCGCGTCGCAGCCCATGGTGGCCTTCATGCAGGCGTGGGAAAACGGGTCGCGCCCGACCTCTTCGCCGTACATCAGCGGAGGAAAGCCCAGCGGTTCCGTCATGCCACGCCCTTTGCCACCAGGTCGCGCGCGATGGCGTGGAACGCCTGCGCCTGCGGGCTGTCGGGCTGGCTGATCGCGATGGGCGCGCCGCCGTCGGCCGCCAGCCGGATCTGCAGGTCAAGCGGCACCTCGGCCAGCAGGGGAACGCCCAGCTTGGCCGCCTCGGCCGCGACGCCGCCATGACCAAAGACGTGTTCCTCGTGCCCGCAGGCGGAACAGATATGCGTGCTCATGTTTTCGATCATGCCGACGATGGGCACGTGCAACTGCTGGAACATGTCGATCCCCTTGCGGGCATCCAGCAGCGCCACGTCCTGCGGCGTGGACACGATCACCGCGCCGTCGACCTTCGCCTTCTGGCTCAGCGTCATCTGCACGTCGCCGGTGCCGGGGGGCAGATCGACGATCAGCACATCCAGCGCGCCCCATTGCACCTGGCTGAGCATCTGCTGCAGCGCGCCCATCAGCATGGGGCCGCGCCAGACGACCGCCTGGTCGTCGTTGGTCATGAGGCCGATGGACATCATGGTGACGCCGTGGTTGCGCATGGGCAGGATGGTCTTGCCGTCGGGGCTGGACGGGCGGCCCGACACGCCCAGCATGCGCGGCTGGCTGGGGCCGTAGACATCCGCATCCAGCAGGCCGACGCGGCGGCCCTGCTGCGCCAGCGCGGCGGCCAGGTTGGCGGCCACGGTGGATTTGCCGACGCCGCCCTTGCCCGACGCGATGGCAAGGATGCGGTCGATCCCCGGCACCTTTTGCGGGCCCTTGGGTTCGGCCGCGCGCTGCGGCTTCAGATCGGGCGGAGGCGCCTTTTCCGTGTGACCGGTCAGCACGATCGACACTGTCGCGCAGCCGGGCAGGGCGCGCAGCAGCTCTTCGGCCTGGGTCTTGACCACGCCATAGGCGGTGGCATGGGCGGGCGCGATTTCCAGCACGAAGCGCACCGCCCCGTCGCTGACGTTCAGCGCGCGCATCGCGCCGCTGGCGACGATGTCACCGCCGGCCACGGGGTCTTCGACGGTCTTCAAGGCGGCCAGCACCGCCTCGCGCGTGAGGAGGGCGTCGGTCATTCGCGGCCCGTCCCGTCGCGTGCGATCTTGCCGGTGACCTCGTGGGACAGGCCCAGTTCGGGGATGGTGATGACCGCCCGAACCTCGAACGGGCCGTCCGTCGAGGCGCCGCGCACCGCGTCTTCGATCGCCTGCTGCGAGGTCACGCCGACCTGCTTGAGAAACTTGCGCATGGACATGTTGAAATCGTCGCTCATCGGTTTTTTCCTTGTGCGAAGGGTGTCAGTGGTCGCGCCGCTTGGACAGGTAGTCATCCGTGGTGCGGGGCCGGGGCCGGTCCGCGCCGGCAAAGGGGTTGCCGGCGCTGTGATACTGCGCATTGATCCGGCAGTCATCGCACATCTGGATCATCCGAAGCTTGTCGCCATCGGCGAACATCGCGTGGCCGCGCAGCTTGTCGGTGATCCGGTCGATGGTCGATTTCACCCCGAAAAGCGTGCCGCATTCGACGCAGGGGAACGGTTCTTCCTCGTTCAGCACTTCTTGCTGCAGCGCGGTGCTGTCAAGGTTCAGGCGCGGTTCCAGCGCGATGGCGTTTTCGGGGCAGACGTTGGCGCACAGCCCGCATTGCAGGCAGGCGTCTTCCTGGAAACGCAGCTGCGGCAGGTCGGGGTTGTCGCCAAGCGCGCCCGACGGGCACAGCGACACGCAGGACAGGCACAGGGTGCAGGCGTCCTGGTCGACCAGCACCGCGCCGTAGGGGGCGCCATCGGGCAGGGCAAGCACGCCTCCGCCCGGGTGCAGCGCGCGCGCGGCCTGGCGGGCAACCTGGCGCCGGGTGCCCATGGGGCGCACCGGCGTTTCGATCGGGGCGGGCGCCTGCGCGGTGTAAAGCGCATCGCTCATGGCGTCGGGGTCGGGGGTGTCCAGCACGGTGATGCCTTCGGCAATGGCGGCGGCCAGCGCGACCTGCGCCGTCAGCGCATCGCGGTCCGCGCCGGGGCCGGGCAGCAGCGTGACCGACGCAAAACCGGCGGCGCGCGCGGCGAGCGCCTCGGCGTGGCCGAAGGCACCGATCACCGGCAGTTCCAGCGGGATGACATCGGCGGGCAGGCCGCGCCCGTGGCGGGCGGACAGGCGGATCATCTCGGCCCCGTGGGCATCGTGGACCAGCAGGCGCGGCGCGGCGCCCCCGGCATCCAGATAGGCGCGGGCCAGCGTCTGGACCCGGCGCATGATCAGATCGACGGGCGGCGCGTCGTAGCTGACCGCGCCCGACGGGCAGGCCGCCGAACAGGCCCCGCAGCCGGCGCAGATCAGCGGATCGATGCTGACATGATCGCCGTTCGGCGTGATCGCCCCGGTCGGGCACAGGTCAAGACAGCGCGTGCAGCCGGTCTGCCCGGCGCGCGAATGGGCGCACAGCAGCGGCTCGGCGCGGATATACAGCGGCTTTTCGAAGGTGCCGACAAGATGCGACGCGGCCAGGATCGCCGCGCTTACGGCGGCAGGGCGGCCGGGGTCGGCGCGCAGGTAGCCTTCGCGTTTCTCATGGGCGGGAAACAGCGGCGGAGCGCGGCGCAGGTCAAGGATCACGTCGCACTGGCTGCGCGCGCCGTCCTTGGGGGCGGTCAGGATGGGCGCGCCGCGCCCGCCCGGTTCGACCTGCTGAAGCGCGTCGATGGCCAGGTCGAAATTGCCAAGCGCACCGGTCGCACGCCGCAACCGCCCGACGATCACGTCATGGCCGGGGCTGTCCGGAAGGTCGGCGCCATCTTCCAGAAGCACGGTCACGCCCAGGAATTCGCGCAGCTGTTCGGCCGCGCCAAGCGCGTCTGCCGGCGCCCCTAGAACAAGGCACAGCCCGTGCGATTCAACATCCATCATCCGCTGCGGCGGCGCGGGCAGCAGGGCATCGGCGGCAAGGGCGGACATTTTGGGCAGTTTCGATGCGGGATCGTCGGACCATCCGGCCCGGTCGCGCAGGTCGAGCAGGGCGGGCGAGGGCACCCCCAGTTCTTCGGCCATCATCTCGAAACGGCGGGACTCTTGCGTGCAACACAAGATCGTGTCCGCGGCATCGTCGGACGTCATTGCCCGCGCCGCCCGGTCCGCCTGGGCGGTACACAGGGCCGAACAGGGGGGGGCGACGTCAAGCCCGGTGGCCTGCGACAGGGCCTCGGCGTCCAGGGTCTGGCTGCCCAGACAATCGCATGTAATCAATGTCTTGGCCATGTTCTTTCCCATTGGCTGGGGCCGCGAAAGGGCCCGGTCTGGCGCTGGTCCGTGTTCAGGCTATCCAGTTTCAAGGCGCCTCGGCAACCGGGATCGCGTCAGCGCCCGGCCCGCTGGGAAAGCCCCGAATCGGGGTGATTCGCAAGGGCCGGGGCCTAGGGCGGTATGCCGCAGTATCCAGACGAAAATGGTCGGGATGGACAATTTGTCCATTTCGCCGCCCGCGCACCGGGAAGGCTGGCCAGAACGTCCTCTCGTCAAGGAATTATACGTCAACGCGGCGGTTTTCCCTTTCGCGATCCGCGCGAAGCCTTCAATTTGGGCACCAAGCAAGGAGCAAGCGTGACCCAGCAAGACAGACCCTATCGCAGCATGCCCATCGGCGTCGTCGTCAAGCGACAGCCGGGCGTGACCCGCTGGGCAAAGCACAGCTGGAAGGCGACGTCGATTCTGCCCGGTGCGCCGGATGCGGATTGGCGCGAGCTGCGCCGCAGCGGCGATGTGGTCGAATTTCACGCAGGCACCGTGACGCTGGAACTGTTCGGCGCGGAAACCGAAGCCTATGTGCACGGGCTTGGCGCGCAGGTGCCCTGCGTCTACGCCATCATGCGGCCCGTGCCCGACGCGGCGCGCCCGTTCGAATTGCTGCTGGTCACCGCGTCGCCCTACGAGGCGCAGGATTACTGCGACACCGGCGAAGAGCTGGTGGAAAAGGTCGCGATGACCCCGGGGCTGGAAGCCTGGGTGCGCGATTTCGTCGAACGGTTCCACGAGGACGAGGAATTCGTCAAGCGCCGCCGCCACCGCGACCGGACCGACAAGGTCGAGGATGGCATCGGCGATCCGCGGATCGGCGGGGCAGGGGATGTCTATGCCTCGCCCGCGTTGCAGCGCAGGCGCCTGCAATGAGCGGTTTCTGGACCCGCCGGCGCGAAGCCGTCGCCGCCGAGGAACGTGCCGAAGCCGAAGCGCTGCAGGCCGTCGAACGTGCCCGGACCGAAGCCGAGCTTGAAGCGCGCAGCGACGAGGATCTGCTGGCCGAACTGGGCCTGCCGGAACCCGAAACGCTGGTCGGCGGCGAAGAGCTGCGCCGCTTTCTGGCGGCCGAGCTGCCGCAGCGGCTCAAGCGGCGGGCGCTGCGCACGCTGTGGCGCAGCAACCCGGTGCTGGCCTGCCTTGACGGGCTGAACGATTACGAAGACGATTTCACCGATGCCGGCGTCGGTGCGGGCGCCGTGTCGACGCTGTACCAGGTGGGCCGGGGCTTTGCCGAGCGGGTGCAGGAGGTGGCGCAGGCGCTGCCCGACGATGCGCCCGAAGCGCAAGGACAGGACGAACCGGCGGCGCAGCCCGATCCGGACCCGCTGCCCGAACCGCCGACCCAGATCGCACAGGCCCAGATCGCACAGGCCCCCGCCCCCGAGGCGGAAGACGACGCCGCCCAAGACCCCTTGCCGCCCCGACTGCGCCGGATGCAGTTCCAGTTCGACACGGAAGGCCACGCATGACCGATACAGCCCAGACCGTCCGCATCGCCGAAGAAGACCGGCTGCGCGCCGATCTCTACAATTTTCTGGGGCTGCTGCTTAGCGGGCCGCCCGATGCCATGACGCTGGAACAGACCGCCGCGCTTAAAGGCGACGACAGCGCGCTGGGGCAGGGGATCGCAACGCTTGCCAAGCTGGCGCGCCTGACCCGCCCCGCCACGGTGCAAAGCGAATTCAACCGCCTGTTCATCGGCCTTGGCCGGGGCGAGCTGCTGCCCTATGCCAGCTATTACCTGACCGGCTTTCTGAACGAA
>CAXICP010000097.1:0-9513 GCA_964022595.1 uncultured Salipiger sp. | reverse complement strand
GGGGCCCAAACGGGCACGGCGCCTAGCGTTCGGTAAGCTTCGGCGCGCTCCGGCGGTTCTGGGCGCGGGCCTGGGGCGTGTCGGCGGGATCGACCGGCTGGTATTGCCCGAACCCGTTCGCCGCAAGGCGCGAGGGCGGAAACCCAAGGTTGTCCGTAAGATAACGCACCACAGACAGCGCGCGCGCCTGGCTCAGTTCCCAGTTGTCCGCATAGCGCCCGCTGCCGCTGAGGGGGATGTTGTCGGTGTGGCCATCCACCCGCAAAATCCAGTCGATGCCTTCGGGAATGTCGTTCATCACGCCGCGCAGGATGCCCGCGATCTTGGCGATCTCGCCTTCGCCCTCGGGAGACAGGTTGGCGGCGCCCGGATCGAACAGCACCTCTGACGAAAAGACGAAGCGGTCGCCTTCGATGCGGATGCCCTGCTGATCGCCAAGGACGTCGCGCAGCCGTCCGAAGAATTCCGAGCGGTAGCGTTCCAGATTTTTCGCCTGTTCTTCCAGCCGCTTGCGTTCGGCTTCCTCAAGCTGGCGGCGGCGGCGTTCCTCGCTTGCGACGCGGGCAAGCGCGGCGTTCAAATCCTGGCCAAGGTTTTCCACCTGCACCTGGCTGGCCGCGTCGCGCTGGCGGGCATCATCCAGCAGCGCCTGCAGCTGCCCCAGTTGCGCGCGCAGGGCCGAAACCTGCTGGTTAAGCAGTTCTGTCTGCTGCTCGGCCTCGCTGGCGCGGGCCTGGGTTTGCGACAGCCTGTCGCGCGCGACGCTCAGCAAGGCCGCCTGCTTTTCCGCTTCGGTCAGCTGATCGCGCAGGGCGTCGGCCTTTTCGGCTTCGGCGCGGGCGCTGTCCAGTTCACTGGCAAGGTCCTGCCGCGCGGCGCGGGCGGCGGCAAGCAGCGTCAGCGTTTCCTCGGCCTCGCGGCGCTTGTCTTCCAGCGCCAGCGTCATCGCGGTCAGCTCCGCATCGGCGTTTTCCAGCCGCTCGCGCAGGGCGGCCGCGGCTTCGGCTTCGGCAAGGCGCGCGGCCTCTTCTTCGCTTAGCGTTTCCTGCAGCGTCTCGACCTGGCCCGACAGGCCGCCGATGCGCGCGTCCTGCTCGGTGTTGCGGGCGCGCAGGTCTTCGGTCAGCGCTTCAAGCGCCTCGCGCCGGGCGGCGGCAAGGCGCGCGGCCTCTTGCGCGGCGTCGATTTCCGACCGGCTGGCGGCCAGCGCAAGGTTCAGCGCATCGCGTTCCGACAGCGCCTCTTCGCGCGCCGCATCAAGATTGTCGCGCTCGGCGGTCAGTGCGGCGATCCGGTCGGCGGAATCGGCCTGCTGCGCCAACAGCGCGGCGACCCTGTCTTCGAAGCCGGCGATGCGCCCCTGCGCATCGGCAAGCTCGGCCGCCTGCCGGTCGCGGGTTTCGGTCAGTTGCGAGATCAGGCCAAGCTGTTCGGTCATGCGGGTCTGCGCATCGGCCAGCGTGGTTTCCAGCTCTCCGACCCGGGAATCCAGCTGCTGGTTGCGCCGCTGCGCCAGCCCCAGCGCCTGGCTGAGGTCGGACAGTTCCGATGACAGCGTATCAAGCTGGCTTTCCTGCCCCGAAATCGTGTCCGACAGCATCGACTGGATGACCATGAAGATGGTCAGCACGAACATCAGCACCAGCAGCAGGCCGGTCATCGCATCGACAAAGCCGGGCCAGATGTTGGCCTGAAGCCGAGCGCCGGTGCGTCGCGACAGGGCCATGGGTCAGCCGCCCTCGCGCGGGGGGCGGGGCGGGCGAAGCGGGGCGGCGGCCTGCGGCTGCGCCAGCTTGCCGATGGTGCGGTTGAGATGCGCCAGATCGGTGCGCAGTTCGGCCATGGTTTCCTGCCGCCCGGCCGAGATTTCTTCAAGCAGGCGCAGCATCTGCACGTCGATGGACCGCAGCCGCATGCGGCTTTCGGCGTCGAACCCATCGGCGGTTTCCCGGTCGGAAATCGCTTCGGCCAGCCGTTCCTGCCCTTCGGCGATACGCGCCAGCGAAGTGGCCGACGGCGCCGTCGCTTCAAGCCGTTCGGTCATGCGTTCCAGCGAATCCGCCAGTTGGCCCAGGCGCGCGTCGACCTCGGCCTGCCCGTCTTGCGAGCGCGAGAACATCAGCGTCAGCCGTTCCATCTGGTCGGTCATCTGGTCCAGCACATGGGCGACCACATCGGTGCTGCCGCCCTCGCCATCGCCCGAAAAGCTGAGCCGGGTGATCGAGCTGAGCCATTCTTCCAATTCGCGGTAAAAGCGGTTCTGCCCGTGGCCGGCAAACAGTTCCAGCAGCCCCACGATCAGCGAGCCCGCAAGGCCCAGCAGCGACGAGGCGAAGGCCACGCCCATGCCGCCAAGCTGGCTTTCAAGCCCGGTCATCAGCCGCGCAAAAGTGTCCATGTTGCTTTCGCCCTCGGACGGGGCGAGGCCGCGGATGGTGTCGACAAGCGCAGGGACGGTGGTGGCCAGCCCGTAGAACGTGCCCAGCAGGCCCAGGAAGATCAGCAGCGAAACCAGATAGCGCGTGATCTCGCGCGCCTCGTCGATGCGGGTGGCGACCGAATCCAGGATCGACCGGGTCGACGTGGTGGTGATCTGCATCCGCGTGTCGCGCCGGCGCAGCAGCGCGGCAAGCGGGGCCAGAAGGCGCGGCGGCGTGGCGCCCACATCGTGACCGGCGGCAAAGCGTTCGATCCAGCGCACCGACTGGATCAGCTGCGCCACCTGCCAGAAACAGGCCAGCACGCCGATCCCGAAGACGAAGACGATGAACCCGTTCAGATAGGGGTTCGACTGGAACACCGGCAGCACCCGTGGCAGGGCAAGCACGCCGCCCGCCGCGCAAAGGCCCAGCACCACGAGCATCAGCGCGGTCTGTCGGAAGGGCTGGCTGAAATGCGGCTCGGCCTCGAAGTCGGGCTTGTCCATGTCGGGTCCGGTTGGCCTTGTGAATACTGTGCGGGTCGCGGCGAGCCTAAGGCGGAAGCCCTGTCAAGCCAAGCGGTTATCCGCCAGATCGCGCACGCGGTCGCGCAACCAGTGCAGTTCGGCATCGGGAATGCCGATCTGGTCCAGATGGGCGGCGGTGTTTTCCAGGTATTGCCGGTTCGGGCCCATCCCGCCCCTGGCCCGCGCGATGATCGCGGCCTGCTCTTCCAGCGGCAGGCCGCCGCAATACTGGGCGTGGTGCGGGTCGATCACGTAGGTGACGGCCTCGATCCGCCGACCGTCGCGCAGATCGACCTGCAGGCGTTTTTCAAGATAGGCCGACGACACCAGCTCGCGCTCGCGCAGGTAGGCAAGGGTGGCGTCCTCGGTGCCCGGCGCCGCCTGCAGCGCCAGCCCCTGGCACAGCGCGCCGGGGCTTTCGTCAAGCGCAAGCACCAGGCCCGGTTCGGCAACCGAACCGCGATGGTGGATCGAGCGCATGCAGAAGCTGCGGTGATAATCGGGCAGGACGGCGTGGGCGGATTGCGCCACGTCGAAACCGGGATTCCACAGCAGCGAGCCATATCCGAAGACCCAGAGCGGCATGAGTTTTCCTTTCTCCTTTGGCGCTGTAAACACCATGCAAGATCGCCATGAAAGGGGCTTGCCCGTGAAACGCCTTGTTGTCGTCATCCTTGTTGCCGCGCTGGCCTGGTCGGGCGCATGGTTCTGGCAGGCGCATGCCCGCCGCGCGGCCATCGAAGCCTGGGCCGCCGATCTGGAAACCCGCGGCATCGCCGTGACCTGGGACGATCTTGCGATCCGCGGCTTTCCCAACCGGCTGGACAGCAGCTTTGCCGATTTCCGCGTCAGCGACCCGCAGCGCGACATGACGGCCGAGACCGCGCTGTTGCAGGTGCTTTCGATGGTCTGGAACCGGGATCACGTCATCGCCGCCCTGCCCCGGGGGGCGCGGGTGCAGCAGGGTGAAAGCAGCTACATGATCGACGGCGAGGGGATCCGGGCAAGCCTTGTGGGCGATGGCGGCGAACCGCAGCGGCTGCACGTCGAGGCGGCGGCGCTTAACCTGTCGGGCGATCTTGCGGCGGCGATGTCGGACGTGACCGGCGCGGTGACGCGCGTCAACGGGGCGCCCGCCTACCGGGTCGCCTTCAACGCGGATGAACTGGTGCTGTCGGCGCCCTCCGCGCGCGGGGCGCTGCGGCTGGACGCCACGGTAGGTTTGGCCGGCGACGGGCCGGCGCAGGATATGACGCTGGACGATGTGACCGACATCCGCCTGACGCGGCTGGAACTGGAACAGGGCGCCCTGACGCTTGCCGCCACCGGCGAAGCCGAGGTGGCCGAGGATGGGCAGCTGGACGGGCGGATAAGCGTCAGGGCGGAAAACCTGTCGCAGGCGATCGCGGCGGAACGCGAGGCTGGGCGCGGGGCGCCGGGCCTTTTGCTGGCGCTGGAACAGGCGGCAAGCCTGCTGTCCGGCCTGTCGGGGCGGGACGACAGCGTCGACGTGACCCTGGAATTTCGCGGCGGGCGCACCTGGGTCGGAATCCTGCCCATCGGGCCCGCGCCCCGGCTGCGGTAAGGCCAAAGAAAATTCGTACGAATTTTCTTTTCCGGTTTGCCTGCCTGCACCAGGCGCAACGGTCAAAGATTTTTCGTACGAAAAATCTTGGGCAGCGCGGGACCGCTTGCGCGGCGCGGCGATCGCGTAAACAGTGAGTGCATGAGCGACCGTCTTTCCCAACGCATCGAGGCCAGGCGCGATGATCTGATCGCGCTGACGCAGGCGCTGATCCGGATTCCGACGCTGAACCCTCCGGGGCAGTACTACCGCGATATCTGCGATCTGCTGCACGACCGCCTGGCGCGCCGCGGCTTTGCCTGCGAACTTGTCCGCGCCCATGGCGCCCCCGGCGACAGCGACCGGTATCCGCGCTGGAACCTCGTCGCCCGCCGCGAGGGGCCGCGCCCCGGGGAATGCGTGCATTTCAACAGCCATCACGACGTGGTCGAGGTCGGCGCCGGCTGGACGCGCGATCCGTTTGGCGCCGCGCATGAACAAGATCGGATCTATGGGCGGGGCGCCTGCGACATGAAGGGCGGGCTTGCCGCGTCGATCATCGCCGCCGAAGCCTTTGTCGAACAGCACCCCGATTTCGCCGGCGCCATCGAAATCAGCGCCACGGCGGACGAGGAATCCGGCGGCTACGGTGGCGTCGCCCACCTGGCGCGGCACGGATATTTCGCGCCCGACCGCGTGCAGCATGTCATCATCCCCGAACCGCTGGACAAGGATCGCATCTGCCTTGGCCATCGCGGCGGCTGGTGGGCCGAAATCGAGACGAAGGGCGAAATCGCCCATGGCTCCATGCCCTTTCTGGGCGATTGCGCCGTGCGTCACATGGGCGCCGTGCTGCAGGCGTTCGAGGACCGGCTGTTCCCCGCCATGGCCGCCCGCCACACCGACATGCCCGTCGTTCCCGAAGGCGCGCGCCAGTCGACCATGAACATCAACGCGATCCACGGCGGGCAACCCGAAAACCCGCCCGATTTCGACGGGCTGCCCGCCCATTGCGTGCCCGACAGTTGCCGCATCACCATCGACCGGCGCTTCCTGGTCGAGGAAACCGCCGACGGGGTGCGCGACGAGGTCATCGCCCTGCTTGACGATCTGAAAGCCCGCCGTGCCAATTTCGATTATGACATCCGCGAGCTGAACCGGGTCATCCCTTCGATGACCGACAGGAACGCCCCCGTGGTGACCACCGTTGCGGAAGCCATCCGCGAGATGCTGGGCACCGATCCGACCTATGTCGCCTCGCCCGGCAGCTACGATCAGAAGCATATCGACCGCATCGGCAAGCTGAAGAACTGTATCGCCTACGGCCCCGGCGTGCTGGAACTGGCGCACAAGCCCGATGAATGGGTCGGGGTGACGGACATGATCGACAGCGCCCGCGTGATGGGGCGCAGCCTTGAAAAGCTGCTGCTCTAGATGGGCGCGACGTCGACCATGTGGCGCGTTGCGTGCCCGCCTTCGGAGCGCAGCGAACCCTTCGAGGGCGCAACGTCGGAATAATCCCGCCCGAAGCCCACCGTGATGTGATCCAGCCCCGCGCGGATCGCGTTGGTGGGATCGAATTCCACCCAGCCCGCATCGGCGCCGCACCAGGCGCGCACCCAGGCATGCATCGCATCGGCGCCTTCCAGGCGCGGCTGCCCCTCGGGGGGAAAGGTGCGCAGAAACCCCGACACATAGCCCGCCGGGATGCCGATTTCGCGCAGCGCGGTGATCATCACGTGGCTGATATCCTGGCAGACGCCGCGCCTTGCGCGAAACGCCTCGATCGGGGTGGTCGTGACCTCGGTGGCGCCGGAATCGAAATCGAACAGCTTGTGCAGCGCAAGGCTAAGTGCCTCGGCCGCTTCCAGCGTGGACATGCTGTCGGTGACGCATTCGCGCGCAAAGGCGGCGATTTCGGGTTCGTGCCGCAGCCGGGGCGACGCCCCGAGGAAATGATGCGGGCTGTCGGGGGCGATGCTGTTGATCTGCCCGATCTCGCGCGGCAGGGCGCTTAGCGCGCAGGACAGGTCAAGCCCGTCGCCGGGGGCATGGCGCAGCACGCGCCCCTCGAACAGGAAATCGACATCCGTCAGGCGCGCATCATGCGTGACCTCGACCATTGGATTGCCGAAGAAATCCACGCCGTCCAGCCGGTGGTCGGGCGCGGGATCGGCGGTGACCGCGCCGGCCAACAGCCGCTGCTGCCCCGCGATGCTGCGCGGCAGGATGCGCAGCAAGGTGCGATGCGCCGCCGCCGGGCTGTCGTAGCTGTAGGCGATGCGAAGCCGGATGTCGTAGGTCTGCGACATGGGTCTGTCCCTAGCTGAGGTATTGCGCGGTCAGCGCCTCGGAGATCACGGCCAGTTCGCGCCGGATGCGCATCAGCCTGCGGGTCGAGATCTGTTCGGGTTCGGACACCGCCAGCATGGTCTGCATCATCAGGATGCGCCGCGTCGCCTCGCCCACCCGCGGGCGCGAACTGACGGCGGCAAGCTGTTCCTCTTCCTCGCGCAGCCGGTCGATCTGGAACAGGATCGAACGGGGGTTGTCGCGGTCCAGCGCCAGCATGTCGATCACCGTCTCGCGCGAGCTTTCGACCGTATACCTGCGCCGGTGGGTCATCACGCTGTCGCCGATTTCCACGGCGGCATCCAGACCGCCGGGGGGCGTATCGGGATCGGCAAGCGCGGCCAGCACGGCGGCCATGTGGTCGGCCCGTTCCAGCGCCCGGCCCAGCGTCAGGAACCGCCAGCCCAGGAAGCGGAACATGTTGTCATGCACCAGCCCGGAAAACCCGGCGGTCTTGCGCAGCAGCACCGACATGGCGCGCGCCGTGTCATCGCCGTGCTGCACCCGGTCGGCCAGCCTGCGGGCAGAGCCGGCCAGATCGTTCAGCGCGTTCCAGCCATCGGTGGAAAAGCGGTCGCGCACCTTGCTGGCGCAGATCACCGCCGCGTCGAACTGGCCCAGCAGATGCGCGGGGATGGGTTCTTCGGGGTCGTGCCCGAAGGTGGCCAGGAAATCGCCAAGCGCCGACACCAGCGGCACCGTGCGGGTGCCGTGTTCTTCCAGCCGCAGGTGCCAGGCGCGCAGCACGCGCACCGCGCCTTCGGCCCGTTCCGCATAGCGCCCCAGCCAGAACAGGTTGTCCGCCGCCCGCGCCGGAAGCAACCCCGGCTGGCGGCGCAGGAACGGCCCCGGCTGCACCTTGCCCAGCGTGTCCGCCTGCACGGCGGTTTTCGACATCACCCAGACATCGGCCACCGACCCGCCCGCCTGCATGGCCAGCGCCGTGGGGTCCCCGCCCCGCCCGATGCGGGCATAGCCGCCGGGCATGACCTCCCAGCCCTTTTCGGTGCGGGCCGCAAAGACGCGCACCACCATCGGGCGCGGCTTCAGCTTGCCGTCGATCATCGCTGGGGTGGTGGACAGGGTCACCGCTTCCTGCCCGACAAGGCGCGAGCCCTCGCGGCGGATCCAGTCGGTGACCGGCCCCTGCGCGCTGTCGCGGAACTTGCCGCCCAGCGCGGTGGTGCGGTCGATGTCGAAGGGAAGCTTGGTCGACAGCGCCGAGCCGATCATCATCCGTTCAAGGTTTTCCAGCACATAGGCCCGTTCGGTCTTTTGGCCGCACCACCACGTGGCGATGTTGGCCAGCTTCAGCGGCTCGCCCATCAAGTGCTGGCAGATGCCCGGCAGGAACGCCATCAGCGCGCGCGCCTCAAGCACGCCCGAGCCAAGGCAGTTGACCATGTCAAGCGTGCCGGCCCGCAGCGCCGCGACCATGCCCGGCGTGCCCAGCGCCGAGGTTTCATCCAGTTCAAGCGGGTCGGCAAAGCGCGAATCCAGCCGCCGCCACAGCACCGAAACCGGTTCGGGCCCGTCGATGGTGCGCACCGACAGCTTGCCATCCTGCACCTTGAGATCCTCGCATTCCAGCAGCAGGAACCCGAGGTAGCGCGCGATATAGGCGTGTTCGTAATAGGTATCGGTGTGCTGCCCCGGCGTCAGGATCGCCACGCGCCCGTCCGCCGCTCCGCGCAGCCCGATCATGGCATCGCGAAAGGCGCGAAAGAACCCCGCCAGCCGCTCGACGCTGCTTTTGGGAAAATGGTCGTGAAACACCCGGCTGGACGCCATGCGGTTTTCCAGCGCAAAGCCCGACCCCGACGGCGCCTGCGTCCGATCGCCCAGCACGAACCACGACCCGTCCGGCGAGCGGCCGATTTCGAAGGCAAGGAAATGCAGGTAATGCCTTGATCGCGGCTTGATGCCCACGATGGGCCGCAGCCATTCGGGGTTCTGCGCGATCAGGTCGGCGGGCAGGAAGCCATCCCTGACCAGGTCGCCCTTGCCGTAAAGATCGGCCATCACCCGTTCAAGCAGCTCGGCGCGCTGGGCGATTCCCGACGCCAGCCCGTCCCATTCGCTTTCCGAGATCACCACCGGCAGATGGCTCAGCGGCCAGTCGCGCATGGTGGATTCCTCGCCCGAGTACTGGCGGAAATACACGCCGGTGTCGTGCAGGTACTGATCGCCCCGGGCAAAGGCGCGGGCCAGCTGTTCGGGGCTTTTCCCCGCCAGGTAGCGCATCAGGGGTTCCCAGACGGGGCGCATGGTCCCGTCCGGGCGCTTCAGCTCGTCGGCGACACCGGCAAGGGGCTCATAGCCCGAAAGCAAGCGCGACAGCGCATCGGGGGTGCCAGCCTTGTTCAAACGCGGGGGCCTCCATCAGGGTCACAGGCCGGGCATGCGACGCAAATCGAGGGTCATCGGGAACTCGGGGTGCGGATGTTCCGGCGCCGGCCAGTAAGAGCCGGGGGTATGCCCCAGTTTCTCGAATCGCGCAAGGCGGCGGGCGTCGGCCTCGTTGGTATTGACCGGGAAGGTGTCATAGTTGCGCCCCCCCATGTGGGCGACGTGATAGGTGCATCCGCCCAGCGCGCGGCCCGTCCAGGTGTCGAAGATGTCGAACACCAGCGGCACGTTGACCGGCAAC
>CAXICP010000096.1:0-9557 GCA_964022595.1 uncultured Salipiger sp. | reverse complement strand
ATCCCCGCGGGCGAGACCTTCAGCGTGCGCGCCAGCTCGCGCAGCGAAAACGCCGCGAGGCCCTTTTCATCGATCTGCGCCACGGCTGCGGCGACGACCTGATTCTTGCTAAGCCCGATGGCGGCAGCGCGGCCGCGCGGGGGTTTGCTTGGTTCCTTGGCATCTTCGCCGGTCATGGCACGAATTCCGATTAAAAAGCGGGCATCCCATTTTTGTAGCGACATACTTGCCGTCTTGGGCTTACTATTTATAGAACATCGTTCAATTAGAAACACAACATTCAAGGCCACCCACCGGCCCGAGAAACCCGCGAACCTGACGATAGGGGTGAAAATGACGGCACTGCCGATACTGGTCTTTTCCGCCGCGCTGCTGATGGGCGGAGCCGTGCTTGCCCATCTGATCGGCGCGGCCTCGGTCCTGTCCTTCATCGCCGCAGACCGGGCGCGGTTTCTTGCCGCCGCGCCGCAACGGATCATCGCGCATGTGGACCTGTTTTCGATCATGTCCATGCCGCTGTTCATCCTTGCGGGGGAAATCATGAACCGGGCCGGCGTCACCCGGGCGCTGATCGACCTTGCGATGGCGCTGATGGCGCGGCTCAAGGGGGGGCTGGGGCATGTGAACATCCTGACGTCGGTGTTCTTCGCGGGGATATCCGGCTCGGCCATGGCCGATGCGGCGGCGGTGTCGAACACGCTGGTTCCGGCCATGCGCAAGGCCGGCTACTCTGTCCAATACGCCGGGGCGGTCACGGCGGCGTCGTCCGTCATCGGGCCGATCATCCCGCCGTCGATCGTCATGATCTTTTACGGCGCGCTGATGAACACATCGGTGGCGGCGCTGTTCGTGGCCGGCATCGTTCCGGGGCTGATCATGGCGGTGGCGCTGTTTGGCGCAAATGCCTGGATGGCGCACCGGCACGACCACCCGTCGGGCGAACGGGTCGCCCCGCGCGAAGTGCTGCGCCGCGCCATCTACGCCCTGCCCGCCACCGTGATCCCGGTCATCATCCTTTCGGGGATCGTCTTCGGGGTGATGACCCCGACCGAGGCCGCGGGCGTTGCCGTCTGCTGCGCGATCCTTGCCGGGCTGATCTATCGCCAGATGTCATGGAACACGCTTCTTGCCAGCCTTGAACGCACGGCGGTGCTGTCTGGGTCGATCTTTATCCTACTGTCGGGGGTGGCGATCTTCGGCTATCTGGCGGGGCTGGAAAAACTGCCGACGCTGCTGGCCGATGCGCTGATCGGGCTGGGCTTCGAGGGGTGGAAATACCTGCTGCTGCTCAACGCGGTGTTCCTTGTGGCGGGCATGTTCCTAGAGGTGCCCGTGGCGCTGGCGCTGCTGGTGCCGCTGCTGGTGCCGACGGGCATTTCCATGGGCGCCGATCCCATCCACCTTGGCATCGTCATCGTCGTGAACCTGATGCTGGGCATCGTCACGCCCCCCTTCGGCGCGGCGCTGCTGGTCGTCTCGGCGGTGTCCGGCGCGCCCTACTGGGGCATCGCCCGGGCCGCCGCCCCGTTCCTGCTGGTGCAACTGGCGGTGCTTCTGGTCCTGACCTTCGCCCCGGGCCTGACGCTGTTCCTGCCGCGCCTTGCCGGCTTCGTCGAGTGAGGAAACACAGATGATCCGCCTTGCAAACCTGACCTATGCGCTGTCGCAGCAACTGAACCGCGTCGCGCTGCGCCTTGCCGCCCTGTGCTTTGGCGCGATGCTTTGCGTGATGATGCTGCAGGTGGTGGCGCGCTATGCCTTCGCCTCGCCGCCCTTCTGGACCGAGGAACTGGCGCGCTGGCTTATGGTCTGGGGCGGGCTGCTGGGCGCATCGGCCGCGTTCCACAGCCACGCCGACCCGGCGATGGTCCACCCGCCCAGCCACGTGATCTGGCGCCAGAAGGTCCAGGTCGTGGCGCGGTTCATCGGCGCCTGGACCTTTTTCGCGCCGGTGCTGTGGTTCACCTGGCCCTACCTTGAACGGCAGGTGGGGCGCACGTCCGAAGGGCTGGAAGTGTCGACCGCCTGGATGGCCTCGGCCCTGCCCGTCGCGCTGATCCTGATCCTGTTCCACGGGCTTGCCGGGCTGGGCGCGCTGATTTCGCCCAAGGTGCTGGACCAGGAAACCGCCTTTGCCAAGACCACCGAATCCAACATGCTGGAGTGACCCATGAACCTAGTTTCCACCACGACGGCGGCGGCCATGCTGCTGGCCTCTGCCGCCTCGGCGCAATCGATCAACGTCGCGCTTGATTCCAATCCCGACCGCGAGCAATCCGGCACCTACCGCTATGTCGACAACCTGTTCGGGGCGCTGGCCGAAGCCGGCTGGCAGACCGAGACCTTTCCGCGCGACACCATCGGCGGCGAGGACGAGCGGCTGGACCAGATCCGCGCCGGCATTCTTGACCTGTCCATGTCCAACTATGCCGTCGCCACGCAGTTCGTCACGGAAATGCGGGCGCTGCAGCTGCCCTACACCTTTGAAAACCCGCAGCATGAATTCAGCTTCTTCACCCGCTCCGATTATCTGGACCAGGTGAACGAAAAGCTGGAAGCCGAAGGCATGCGCATCCTGGCCATCGTGCCCACCGGCGGGTTCCTGGGGATCTTCAACAACGAAAAGGAAGTGCGCAGCGTTGCCGACATGCAGGGGCTGCGGATGCGCGCGCTTGATGCCAACCAGCTGGAAATGTTCGACATGATGGGCGCCAGCGGCGTGGTCATCCCGTTTTCCGAAGTGCCCAACGCCATCCAGACCGGTATCGCCAACGGGTATGTCAACGCCTCGCTGGTGCCGCTGGTCTTCGGGCAGGCGGATCTGTTCACCAACTTCACCGACGCCAAGGTGATCATGTCGGCCCGCCTTGCGCTGGCATCGACCGGCTGGTGGGACAGCCTGTCCGCGCAGGAACAGGCCACCTTTGAAGCGGCCTCGACCGACGCGCTGGCCGAGGTCTTCGACTGGGTCGATGCATCGGAGCTGACCCACAAGCGCAACCTTGAAGACGCCGGCATCGCGGTTTACGAGCCGACGGACGAAGAGCTGGCAAGCTTCCGCGAAGCGACCCTTCCCATGAGCGAGGTGCTGTCGGACGTTCCCGCCGAGCGCATCGAGGAACTGCGCAGCTTCGTCAACGAATACGCGCCGGACTGATCGGCGCAGGGGCCCAAGGTTTGGGGGCCGCGAAAAGCAAGACGCCGGGCACGCGTGGCGGCCCGGCGTCGTCATCTGACATATCAAAGGCTCAGGAAGCCCTCGACCTGCGACAGCGGCTGCGCCGCCCGTAGCGCGGCGATGTCGGGGCGGCGCGGTGCAAGATCTGTGATGCCCGCGATCACCGCTTCCAGTTCCGCCGCCACGGCCAGAACGCCAAGGTCGTCATGGCGCCGCCCTACGATCTGCAATCCGAACGGCATGCCGTTGGCGTCATGCCCGCAGGGAATGGTGATCGAAGGATGCCCCGCGATGGTCGACGCATAAGCCATGGCCAGCCAGTGGTAATAGCTGCTGGTCGCGACCCCGTCGATGCTGGCCGGGTACAGTTCATGCCAGTCGCGCGGGCTGATGGTCACCGCGGGCGAGATCACGAAATCATGGGTTTCGAACCAGCTTTGCCAGCGCTGGTGATACGCGCCCTGCATGGTCAGCGCCTGCGCGATGTCGTCGGCGGTAAAGCTGCGCCCCTCGTGGATGTTGTCGGTGACGTTGGGGCCCACCTGATCGGGGTGGCTGTCCAGCCGCTTGCCATGCATGGCCACGAACAGGATGCCGCGCAGCACGGAAAAGATCCGGTCCGCGCCGGTGCAATCGGGGGTGCCGTCATCGGCGGCGGCGAACAGCGGCGCCAGCTGCGGCGCCACGCTGCGGAAGTGATCGCGCACGATGCCTTCGGTGGGGGCAAAGCCGTAATCCTCGGTAAAGGCGACCCGAAGCGTGCACAGATCGCGGTGCGGCAACGTCGCAAAGCGGGTCGGATCCCACGCGGTGCGCCCGTCGACGACCGCGGTGTAGGGATCGCGCATGTCCGGGCGCGCCATCACCGACAGCATCAGCGCGGCATCTTCGACGCTGCGCCCCATCGGCCCAGAGGTCGACAAAGGAAAGTACCCGATGCCGCGCGTGTCCCCCGGCACCACGCCGGGCGACGGGCGATAGCCCACCACGCCGCAAAAGGCCGCCGGGTTGCGCAGGCTGCCGCCGGTGTCGGACCCGGTGGCCAGCGGAAAGAACTCTGCCGCAAGCGCCGCGGCCGAACCGCCGGAGGATCCGGCGCAGCTGCGCGTCAGGTCGTGGGGGTTGGCAGTGGCGCCGTAGACGCGGTTGCGGGTGTTGCCGCCCGCGCTCCATTCGGGGTTGTTGGTCTTGCCCATGGGGATCGCGCCCGCGCCGCGCATGGCGGCCACGATCGCATCGTCCCGGGTGGCGATGTTGTCGCGGAACAGCTCCGAGCCATAGGTGGTCGGCAGGCCCCGGACGTCGATCATGTCCTTGACGCCGAAGGGCAGCCCATGCAGCGGGCCAAGCGGGGCGCCCGATGCAAGGGCGGCATCGGCGGCCCTGGCGCCCGCGCGCAGCCCGTCGAAGTCGCGCGCGACCAACGCATTGATCGCGTGGTCCACCGCCTCGACCCGGGCGATGCAGGCCTCGGCAAGTTCAACGGCGCTTAGCGCCTTGCGCGCGATAAGGCGGCGCGCGGCAACGGCGCCAAGCTCGGCAGGATCGGTGGGGATCTGGGGGGCCACGGGAACGTCTCCTTCACAAGGGGGCCTGCGCAGGGGCGCGGCAGCGGGGGCAATCGGGTCCGCCGCCGGGATACCAGCCAATTGAACATCGTTCAATTGTTTCGCCAATCGCCCGGCGGGTTCAGCGCCAGAAAGGCGCCGGGGCCTTGCAAAAGGGGCCATGATCGGAAGGAATGCCCAAATTTCGGGCAGCGATGCCCACCGAAACAAATCACCTTGCCCCCGCGCGGGCGTCACGGGCGCACAACCCGCGCGTTCACCCCGAACCGGCCCCCTGCCCGCCCAATCGGCAAACGCGCCGTAATCCCTTGCGGTGCAACCGGTATTTCGCCCCCAGCCCCGAAATCTTGCGCCCCGTTCAGCGGCGGAGCGTTTCTGGTATCACCTTATCCGATCGATTATGATCTATAATTACAGTTTCGGGTTATACCGCGAGTCGTGCAACGGTCCGGTCCCAACAGGAGAGCCCCATGCAACCCAACCCCGTCACCACCCACGACCAGCTTGCCGGCCTGTCCGCGCATGACGTGCGCATGGCGCTGCGGTCCAATAGCTATTCGGGCCACACGGCGGGCCTGTGCACGGGTCGGCTGCAATGCAACCTCGTGATCCTGCCCCGGGCAGAGGGCGTCGATTTCGAACGGTTCTGCAAGGAAAACCCCGTCTTCTGCCCGCTGATCGCGGCCTCGGCCCCGGGCGACACCGGCCTGCCCAGCCTGGGCGCCGACATCGACCTGCGCCGCGATCTGCCGCTTTACTTCGTCTATCGCCCCGGCCAGGCGGTCGAGCGGGTGCAGGACATCACCGCGCTGTGGCGCGACGATTTCATGGCCTTTGCGGTGGGCTGTTCGTTCACCTTCGAAAACGCGCTGATGCGCGCGGGCATCGACATGCGCCATGTCACCGAAGACGTGACCGTGCCGATGTACCGCAGCAATATCGCCACCACGCCGGTGGGCCGCTTTGGCGGACCCGCCGTGGTCAGCATGCGCCCCATCCCCAGGGACCGCGCCGATGACGTGCGCCGAATCTGCGCGGCCTTCCCCCACGCCCACGGCGCGCCCGTCCATATCGGAGACCCGTCCGACATCGGCATCGCGGACATCGACGCCCCCGACTGGGGCGCGCGCGTCACGATCAGGGATGGCGAGGTTCCCGCCTTCTGGGGCTGCGGCGTGACCACGCAGGTCGCGCTGGCCAATGCCGCGCCCGAAATCGCCATCACCCACGCCCCCGGCGCCATGCTTGTCACCGACGCCGACGAGGCAATGCCCCCGGGCTTTGCCAAAGACTGATACAACAACAAGACCACCCAACAAGGAGAGACCCGATGAAATCCACCATCAGCCTGCTGACCCTGACCGTTGCCCTGACCGGCAGTGCCGCCCTTGCCGAAGAACTTGCCGTCGTCGGCAGCTGGAGCGGCCTGCCCCTGCACAAACAGTACGAAAAGCCGTTCTGGGATGAAAAGATGCCCGCCGCCAGCGATGGCAACATCACCGCGGCCCTGACCACCCATGACCAGATGGGCATCGGCGGCGGCGACGTGTTCCGCATGCTGGGCCAGGGCGTCTTCGACGTGGGCATGACCGTTGCCGACTACGCGGGGGCCGATGCCGCCGCGCTGGAAGGGTTCGACGTGCCGCTGATCGCCACCGACGCCGCAGATGCCAAGGCGATGGTCGATGCCTCGCGCCCGCTGATGGATGAAATCTTTGCCGACGTGTTCAACGCCAAGGTGCTGGGCGTCGCGCCCTACCCGCCGCAGGTGGTTTTCTGCAACGCGGAAATCGGCTCGCTCGCCGATCTTGAAGGCAAGAAGGTGCGCGCTTCGGGGCGCATGACCGGCAAGCTGCTGGAAGCGCTTGGCGCCGAAGCGGTCAGCATCGGCTTCGGCGAAGTGCCCGGCGCGCTGCAGAAGGGCGTCGTGGATTGCGCCGTGACCGGGGCCGGTTCAGGCTACAGCGCGGGCTGGTGGGAAGTGTCGACGCATCTGATGCCGATCCCGCTGGGCGGCTGGGACCCGGTCGTCACCGCCATGAACATGGACAAGTGGAATTCGCTCAGCGCCGAAGATCAGGCCCTGATCCAGACCACCGTCACCGAAGAGCTGGAAGCCCCCGCATGGGCCAGTGCGCAGGCCGCGCTTGCCACCGATGTGGCCTGCCTTACCGGTGAAGGCGAATGCCCGTCCGAAGCTCGGGGCATGACGCTGGTCGAAGCCACCGCCGAAGACGAAGAGACCGCGCGCAACATCCTTGTGACCGAAGTGCTGCCCGACTGGGCCGAGCGCGCCGGCGGCGACTGGGGCCAGCGCTGGAACGACACCGTGGGCGCTGCCACCGGTGTTCAGATCGATCTGAAGTAAGGGCGCCGACATGACAACGCTTCTTTCGTTGCTACGGATGCTGAACGAGAAACTGGCGGTGGCCGCGGGTCTGCTGTTGCTGATCAGCGTGTGCGTCACCCTTTACGACGTGATCGCCAGGCCGTTCGGCATGTCCATCGGCGGCACCGACGAGCTGTCGGGCTATGCCATGGCCGTGGTGACGAGCTGGGGCGTAAGCTACGCCCTGACCTGCCTTGCCCATGTGCGGATCGACATCATCCGCGCACGCGGCAATGCCAAGGTCAGGGCGTGGTTCGACGCCGTGTCCATCCTGTCGCTTGCGGCGGTGGCGGTCACGGTGGCCTATCGCGCCTGGCCGGTGCTGGCCAAATCCATCGCCAACAATTCCACCGCGAACACCACGCTGGAAACCCCGCTGTGGATTCCGCAATCGCTGTGGATGGCCGGCTGGTTGTGGTTCGCCCTGTCGGCGGTGGTCATGGCGGGTTGCGTCTGCGCGTTCCTTGTGGCCGGGCGCCACGACGACATCGAAGAATTTGCCGGATCGCGAGGCGAAGCATGATCCTTTTCACATCCCTTGGCCTGCTGGCGCTGCTGGCGCTGTCGATCCCGGTGGGCATTGTCCTGTTTCTGCTGGGTTTCGGCATCGACACCCTGTTCAGCCCCTTTCCGCTGATGCGCGGACTTGGGCAGGTGGTCTGGTCGTCGTCCAACAGCGCGACACTGATCGCCATCCCGTTCTTTGTGCTGCTGGGCGAGCTGCTGGTGCGCAGCGGCGTGGCACAGCGCACCTATGCCGCGCTGGAATCCTGGGTGTCCTGGCTGCCCGGCGGGCTGATCCACGCCAATATCGCCACCGCCACACTGTTTTCGGCCACGTCGGGATCGTCGGTGGCCACCGCCGCGACCGTGGCTTCCGTGGCCACGCCGCAGGCCGAACGGCTGGGGTATGACCCCAAGCTGTTTTCCGGCGCCATCGCGGCGGGGGGCACGCTGGGCATCATGATCCCGCCGTCGATCAACCTGATCGTCTACGGGTTCCTGACCGAAACCTCGATCCCCAAGCTTTTCCTGGCGGGGCTTATCCCGGGCTTTGCGCTGGCGCTGCTGTTCATGGTGGTCACCGTGATCTTCTGCGTCATTCGCCCGTCGCTGGGCGGTCCCGGCACTTCCGCCAGCTGGCAGAAACGCATCAACGGTCTGGTGGACCTTGTGCCGCTGCTGGGCCTGTTCGGCGCCATCGTCGGGTCGATCTATGCCGGCTGGGCCACACCGACCGAAGCCGCCGCTATCGGCGTTGCCATGGCGTTCGCCATCGCCGCCAGCCAGCGTGCCATCACCTGGCAGATGATCGTCGCCAGCCTCAAGGGCACGATCCGCACCACGTCGATGATCATGCTGGTGGTGATCGGCGCCTATGTGCTGAACTTCGTTCTGACCGCATCGGGCGTCAGCCGCGCGTTGCAGGATTTCCTGCAAGGGCTTGGCCTTGGCGCGCTGGCCACCCTGCTGGTCATCGTGGTGATGTACATCGTGCTGGGCTTCTTCATCGAGACCCTGTCGCTGATGGTCGCCACCATCCCGATCGTCGTGCCGATCGTCGAACAGCTGGGCTATGACAAGCTGTGGTTCGGCATCCTGATGATCATCCTTGTGGAAATGGCGCTGATCACGCCCCCCGTGGGCCTGAACCTTTACGTGGTGCAGGGCGTGCGCAAGTCGGGAACGCTGTTCGACGTCATGCTGGGGGTGATCCCCTACGCGCTGGCGATGCTGGTGATGGTCGGCCTGCTCATCGCCTTCCCGGCCATCGCGCTTTACCTTCCCGAACATATCTAGGACCTATCCAAATGAACGTCTCCTACCTTGGGCAAAGCATGCCCCTGTCCATCGACACGCTGATCGTGGCGGGCTGGACCGGGCGCGACCACGCTGCCGTCCAGCACCATATCGACGAGCTGGCCGAACTGGGCATCGCCCCGCCCTCGCAGGTGCCGCTGTATTACCGCGTCTCGAACGGGCTGCTGACGCAGGCGCCGGTGATCGACGTGCTGGGCGACACCAGCTCGGGCGAGGTCGAACCGCTGCTGATCCGCCAGGACGGAAAGCTGTGGCTGGGGCTGGCATCGGATCACACCGACCGCGAGCTCGAAGCCTATTCCGTCGCCGCATCGAAACAGGCCTGCCCCAAGCCCATGGCCGCCCAGGTCTGGGATTTCGACGAGATCGCGGGCGATCTTGAAACGCTCGTCCTGCGCTGCGAGATCCGCGAAAACGGCGAATGGGTCACCTACCAGGACGGCACGCTGGCGGCGATCCGCCCGCTGGCCGACCTGATGGCGGGCACGGAATTCGCAGATGGCACCGCCATGCTGTGCGGCACGCTGGGCACCATCGGCGGCGTGCGCCCCGCGTCCGACTATCGCATAACCCTGCACGATACAGAACGCGCGCGGACCAT
>CAXICP010000095.1:0-9655 GCA_964022595.1 uncultured Salipiger sp. | reverse complement strand
TCGATGCGCCCGTCCAGCGCCGGGCCGTGGAGCACGGTTTTATTGGCGCGCTTCATCCGGGCGATGCTTAGCCCCGAATCGCGCCCCATCTTCAGCATTTCCTGCGCGGTGCCGAACGGATAGGGAAAATGGTGCTGCGCCTTTTCCGCGTGCAGATCCTGCGGGGCGGCGCGCTGCCTGTCCAGTTCGGCGGCGGTGACGACAAAGCCGCCCCCCACCGAATAATAGGTCTGCTGGTGGTACATGTTGCCCGCGCCGTCAAAGGCGCGCAGCACCATGCCGTTGGAATGCCCCGGCAGCGGGGGGCCGAAATCGAATTCCAGATCGGCGTCGGGGTCGAACGCCAGCGGGGGCAGCCCGCCCGGGCGCACGATCTTTTCGCGGCGCACCTCGGCTTCCAAGTCTGCCGCGCGATCCGGATCAAGCGTTTCGGGCAGCAGCCCGCAGAACCCCAGGATCACGGCGCGGTCGGTGGCGTGGCCCTTGCCCGTCCAGGCAAGCGATCCGTGCAGGCTGGCCCCCAGCCGGTGCAGATCGCCCGCGCCGGGGATTTTCTCGGCCCCGCCGCGCAGATCGCCCAGAAAGCGCGCAGCCGCCACCATCGGCCCCATCGTGTGCGACGACGAAGGCCCGATGCCGATCTTGAAGACGTCGAAGACGGACAGGAACATCAGGCAACCCTTGCATGGATCGAAGGCGCCGCACAGGGGGTGCGACGCGTCGGGGCGATCAGGAACGCTCGGCCGCCAGTTCCCTGGCGCCGGTGACCAGCAGGTCCAGCAGATGCGGCGCGAAGCTGTTCCACACATCGATACGGAACCGGGTCGGGCTGTCGCGCCACAGGATCACGGTGGTGCCGTCGAACACCGTGCGCCGGCCCGAACCGTCGGGAATGGCCGAAATGTCGCGCGGGCACCCGATGGTCAGCAGCTCGGCGGCGCGCGCGCCTTCGATCACGAAGCTGATCTCGCGCCCCGAAATGTCCACAAGGCTGTGCGGGTGCGCCGCATAAAGCGGGGCCAGCGCGGATTCGATCGCGGCGGCCTCGTCCGGCGCGCCATGAAGCACCCATTCATCCGGCCCCAGGCGCAGGATCTCGCGGCTGCCCGCGCTGGCGCGCCTTCCGATTTCCGCCGGCAGGGCAAGGCCAAGCGCGGTCTCGAACGGGGCCGCATCGCCGCGCAGCCGCAACGAGAACCGCGCCCGGGGCGCGCCCCGAAGGATCGTCGCCGCCGCGGTGTCTGCAAGCGGCGCGTCGATGGTCGTCAGGGCGTTCATGCGGCGGCTCCTTCGGTGTCGGGCGCGGGAATCTTCAGCCGCGCGTTGTCCGGGTCGGCAAAGACGGTTGGCACGATCCGCGCCGCGATGGTGCGGTCCGGCATCGGGATATGCACGGTTTCGCCCATCCGCCCATGCCCGCCCGCCACCAGCGCCAGCGCGATGGGGCGCCCCGTGGTGCCGGTGTCATAGGACGAGGTCACATGCCCCACCATGGTCATCGGGATCGCCTGCGCCGGGTCGAACACGATCTGCGCGCCCTCTTCCAGCTTGCTGCCATCATCGGTCAGCAGCCCGACAAGCTGCTTGCGCCCGTCCGCGACCAGATCGGGGCGTGCAAGGCCGCGCTTGCCCACGAAGTCGGGCTTGTTCTTGCCCACGGCCCAGCCCATGCCCGCGTCAAACGGCGTGACGGTGCCGTCGGTGTCCTGCCCGACGATGATATAGCCCTTTTCAGCGCGCAGAACGTGCATGGTTTCCGTGCCATAGGCGGTGATGCCATGGGATTGGCCCGCGTCCCAAAGCGTTTCCCACAGCGCGCGGCCCATCGGGGCGGGAACGTTGATTTCAAACCCGATCTCACCGGTAAAGCTGACGCGGAACAGCCGCGCGGGCATTCCGGCCACCGTGCATTCGACGCAGGACATATGGGGAAAGGTATCCTCGGTCAGGGTCACATCGGTCAGCGGTTGCAGCAGCTTCGCGGCATTTGGGCCGTTGATCGCGATGGTCGACCACTGTTCCGTGGTCGAGGTCAGCCAGACGTTCAGGTCGGGCCATTCGGTCTGAAGGTAGTCTTCCATCATGTTCAGCACGCGCGCCGCGCCGCCAGTGGTGGTGGTGACGTGGAACCGATCCGGCCCCATGCGTCCGATCACGCCATCGTCGCGGATGTAGCCATCATCGCCCAGCAGCAGACCATAGCGGCAACGCCCCACGCCCAGCTTGGTCCAGGGATTGGTGTACATGCGGTTCATGAATTCCACCGCATCGGGGCCGACAACCTCGATCTTGCCAAGGGTCGACGCATCGAAGATGCCCACGCCGGCGCGGGTGGCGGCGCATTCGCGGCGCACGGCGTCGTCCATGGTTTCGCCGGGCCGGGGGAAATACCAGGCGCGGCGCCACTGGCCGACGGGTTCGAATTCTGCGCCGTGACCTTCGGCCCAGGCGTCGATCTGCGTCTTGCGCGTCACCTCGAAATGGCCGCCCCGGTGATAGCCCGCGAAGGCCCCGAAACTGGTCGGCGTATAGGGCGGGCGGAAGGTGGTCAGCCCGACCTGAGGCTGTTTCCTGCCCAGCGCATCGGCGGCGATGTTCAGCCCGTTGATGTTGGACATCTTGCCCTGATCGGTGGCCATGCCGTTGGTGGTGTAGCGCTTGACGTGTTCGATCGACCGCATGCCCTCGCGCACCGCAAGGCGCAGGTCCTTGGCGGTCACGTCGTTCTGGAAATCGACGAATGCCTTGGCGCGGCCCGGTGACAGATCGGTCGGCAGCTCGCGCAGCGACGCTCCGCTGCCGGTACGGTCCTGCGCGACCGCATAGGTGGGGGCAAGGCCCGGCGCGGCGGCGGCCTCGTGCCCCTTGGCGGCACCGTCGTTCAGCGCCGCCTCGATGCCCCACAGCCCACGGCTTGCGCCCGCGATGACGCAGGCCTCGGGGGTTTCATCGGGCAGGAAGGTGGCGCGGTCGTCGTCCCATGCCAGCTTGCCCCGGGTGTGGGAAAACAGGTGCAGCGACGGCGTCCACCCGCCCGACATCAGCACCACATCGCAAGCGATGAATTCCGAAGCGCCGACATGGCCCTGCGCCACCGGGTTCACGCGGATGGATTTCACCCGCAGGCGCCCCTTGGTCGCGCTTGCCGTGTGCGACAACTTCACCGGGATGCCGCGCGCGCGGGCCTGTTCCAGCAGCGCCTCGGGCACGGTGTCGCGCAGATCGACGATGGCCTGCACCTGTGCGCCCGCATCGGCCAGATCGAAGGCCGCGAACCACGCGCTGTCATGCGATGTCACCACCACGGGGCGGGTGCCCACCAGCACGCGGTCGCGGTTCAGCGGGGTCTGCGCCCTCCGGGCCAGCATGACGCCGCGGCGGTCATCGCCGTGAAACCCCAGCGGCTTTTCCAGCGCGCCCTGCGCCAGCACCACCTGCCCCGCGCGCACCCGCCACAGCCGTTCGCGCGGCGTGTCATCGGGCAGCTGCGCCAGATGGTCGGTCAGCTTTTCGCACAGGCCCACCATGTTCTGGTGGTAATAGGCGATGGCGGTGGTGCGGGTCATCACCTTGACGCCGGCATCCTTCAGCCCGGCGATTTCACGCGCCAGCCAATCCCACGCGGGCAGCCCGTCGATCACCGCCTGGGGTTCAGACAACAGCGTGCCGCCCGGCTCGGAATGTTCATCCACCAGAACGACGCGCCGGCCATCCGCGCATGCCGCCCGGGCCGCCGCGATGCCCGACGGCCCCGCCCCCACCACCAGCACGTCGCAATGCAGGTTGCGCGAGGCGTAATGGTCGGGGTCTTCCTCGGACGGGGCCACGCCCAGCCCGGCGGCGGCGCGGATGAACGGTTCATACACCTTGTCCCAGAAGCTGCGCGGCCACATGAAGGTCTTGTAGTAGAAGCCGGCGGAAAACAGCATGTAGGCGGCATCGTTCACCGCGCCCACGTCGAATTTCAGGCTGGGATAGGTGTTCTGCGACCGGGTCTGCAGGCCTTCATAGATTTCCTGAACGGTGGCGCGGGTGTTGGGTTCGAACCGCCCCGGCCCACGGCGGGTGCCGACCAGCGCGTTGGGTTCTTCGGACCCGGCGGCCACGGCGCCGCGCGGGCGGTGGTACTTGAATGACCGGCCCATCAGGTGCGTCCCCTGCGCCAGCAGCGCCGAGGCGACGGTATCGCCCCGCCCGCCCGCACAGGTCTTGCCATCGAAGGTAAAGGTCACCGGGCGCGACAGATCCACCCGGCCCTTGCCGGGAACGCGATACTGGCTCATTTGCCGCCCTCCGCCGGGGTACCCGGCAGCGTTTCCAGATCGGGGCGCGGCGCGCCTGCCGGGTAGGTTGTCAGGAACTTGTCGGACACCGTGTCGCGCACCGCGTTGAAGAACCGCCCGCAGCCGTGCAGGTGCCGCCAGCGTTCGTAATGCGGCCCCTTGACGTTAGAGCGCAGGAAAAGAAACGCCTGCCAGTCGTCATCGGACTGGCCCGACGGGTCCTGCGCGCGCGCCACATGCGCTTCGCCGGCATAGGTGAATTCGACCTCGGGCAGGGTCTCGTTGCAATGGGGGCAGTGGATCAGCAGCATCGGGGGGCCTCGTTAATGCGCGACAGCGGCGGCGGCGGCTTCGTCGATCAGGCGGCCGGTGCGGAACCGGTCCAGCGTGAAGGGGGCGTTGATCGGGTGCGGCTCGTCCCTGGCGACGGTCCAGGCCAGCGTGTGGGCCGCGCCCGGGGTCGCCTTGAACCCGCCGGTGCCCCAGCCGCAGTTGACGTAAAGCCCCGGCACCGGGGTCTTGCCGACGATGGGCGAACGGTCGGGCGTGTTGTCGACGATGCCGCCCCATTTGCGCAGCATGCGCATGCGGTTGAAGATCGGAAACACCTCGGAGATCGCCGCGATCGTGTGTTCGATCAGCGGCAGCCCGCCGCGCTGCGAATAGCTGGTATACTGGTCGGTGCCCGAACCGATGACCAGCTCGCCCTTGTCGGACTGGCTGCAATAGGCGTGCACCGCGTTGGACATGACCACGCAGGGAAACACCGGCTTGACCGGCTCGGACACCAGCGCCTGCAGCGGGTAGCTTTCCAGCGGCAGGCGCACACCGGCGCTGTCCATCACCACCGATGTATGGCCCGCCGCCGACACCGCGATCTTTTTCGCGCCGATGAACCCCTTTTCGGTGTCCACGCCGATCACCGCGCCGTCCGGGCCGCGCCGGATCGCGGTCACGGCGCAGTTCTGGATGATGTCGACGCCGCGCGCCGCCGCCCCGCGCGCATAGCCCCAGGCGACCGCGTCGTGGCGCGCCGTGCCCGCGCGTTCCTGCAGCGCCCCGCCCATCACGGGATAGCGCGCGCCCTTCGAGATATTGATCGGAGGGCAGTATTCCTTGCATTCCTGCGGCGTCAGCCAGCGGTTGTCGACGCCGTTCAGCCGGTTGGCATGCACATGCCGCTTGAAGCTTTGCACGTCATGCACGTTGTGGGCCAGCATCAGGCAGCCCCGGTTGGAATACATGACGTTGTAGTTCAATTCCTGGCTCAGGCCCTGCCACAGGTCGACCGCGTGGTCGAACATGCGCGCGCTTTCGTCGTAAAGATAGTTGGACCGGATGATCGTGGTGTTGCGCCCGGTGTTGCCCCCGCCCAGCCAGCCCTTGTCGATCACCGCGACATTGGTGATGCCGTGCTGGCTTGCCAGGTAATAGGCCGCGCCCAGCCCGTGCCCGCCGGCCCCGATGATGATGACGTCATAGGCGGGTTTGGGCTGCGCCTCGGGCCATTGTTCGGTCCATCCCCGGTGACCGTTCAGGGCGTTCCTGAGAAGCGAAAAGGCGTTGAAACGCGTCATGGGGGCCTCCGGCGGTGACGGAACAAGAATGGGCTGGGCGCAGATCTACGCTGCGGCGCAATCCGGCGCGGGTAGAAATGCGTCGCCTTTCCGGGCGATTTGCGTCAAAACGGCGCGCGCCGTCGACCGCAGGGGCGCACGGGCGGCTTTCGGGGCGCCGCCGGGCCGCCCGAGGCGCGCGGTGGGGCCCATTGAAACGCCCTTTCCACGCCCCCCCGCGATAGGCTAGCACTTCGCGAAACAAGCGCCTCAGAGGTCAGAGCAGCCATGAAACCCATCCGCCTTATTTCGGGCGTCCTGACCGTTGGCTTCTGGACGCTGGCAAGCCGCCTGCTAGGGCTTGTGCGCGACACGGTGATCCTTGCCCTGATCGGGCCGGGGCCGATGATGGATGCCTTCGTGGCCGCCTTTCGCCTGCCCAACATGTTCCGCAGGTTCTTTGCCGAGGGCGCCTTTAACGCCGCCTTCGTGCCGATCTTTTCCAAGAAATTCGAAGGCGACGAAGACCCCCTGGTCTTTGCCCGCGACGCGCTGAACGGGCTGGGCTTCGTGCTGATGGTCATCACCGGGCTGGCGCTGGTGTTCATGCCCGCGCTGGTCTGGGCCACCGCCGGAGGCTTTGCCGACGATGCCCGCTTCGATCTGACCATCGGCTACGGGCGCATCGTGTTTCCCTACATCTTCTTCATCTCGCTGGCGGCGCTGTTTTCCGGCGCGCTGAACGCGACAGGGCATTTCGCCGCCGCCGCCGCCGCGCCGGTGCTGCTGAACGTGATGGTCGTGGCGGCGATGACCGCCGGGGCGGTGATGGGCGATGCGGTGATCTGGTGGCTGGTCTGGGCCATCCCGCTTGCCGGCGCGGCGCAGCTTGCGCTGGTCTGGATCGCCGCCGAACGCTCTGGCGTGCGGGTGCGCCCGGGGCTGCCCCGCTTCACCCCCGACATGCGCCGCCTGCTGCGCGTGGCCGTGCCCGCCGCCATGGCCGGCGGGGTCATGCAGATCAACCTGCTGGTCGGCCAGCAGGTGGCATCCCAGTTCGATCAGGCGGTCAGCTGGCTTTACGCGGCGGACCGGCTGTACCAGCTGCCGCTGGGCGTGGTCGGCATTGCCGTGGGCATCGTGCTGCTGCCCGACCTGTCGCGGCGGCTCAAGGCAAGCGACGACGACGGCGCGCGCCACGCCTTTTCCCGCGCCGGGGAAATGGCGCTGGCGCTGACGCTTCCTGCCGCGGCGGCGCTGGTCATCGTGCCACTGCCCATCGTTTCGGTGCTGTTCGAACGCGGGCGCACCACCCATGCGGACGCGCAGGCCATTTCGGTTGCGGTGGCGATCTACGGGCTGGGGCTGCCCGCCTTCGTGCTGCAAAAGGTGCTGCAACCGCTGTTCTTCGCGCGCGAGGACACCCGCACGCCGTTCCGCTACGCGGTCTGGTCGATGGCGGTGAACGCGGTGCTTGCGGTGGGGCTTGTGCCCATCGCGGGCTGGCTGTCGCCCGCCATCGCCACCACCACCGCCGCCTGGGTCATGGTGGCGATGCTTGGCATCGGCGGGCGCAAGCTGGGCGCTACCGCGCGGTTCGACGACCGGTTTCGCCGCCGTCTGCCGCGCATCGCCGTGGCGTCATTCGTCATGGCGGGAATTCTATGGGGAACCTATCTGGTTCTGGGCAGTATGCTAACCATGAGTTACTGGCGTTACATTGCCCTTATATTGTTGGTTATCGCAGGCATGGTGTCCTACGCTCTGGCGGGACAGGCGATTGGCGCCTTCAGGCTGTCGGATTTCCGGTCTGCCCTGCGCCGCAAGAAAAACTGAGAGTCCATATGACACTGACATCCCTGATCACCGCTTCCGAGGGGTTCCCCGCCCTCGAACGTCTCGCCATGAGCGCGCGGCGCGAACTGGTGATGTCGTTCCGCATTCTCGACCCCACGACGCAACTGCACAGCCCCGAGCTTCTTGAACAGGGCATGCAGACCTGGGCCGACCTGCTTGCCGCCGTCGCCGCCAAGGGGGTGTGCGTGCGTCTCGTGCTGGCGGATTTCGACCCCATCTTTGCCGAACCCCTGCACAAGCTGGCCTGGCGGTCGGCCAGCAGCTTTGCCGAAGGGCTGAAGGGCGACGTGCAGATCCTGTGCGCCCCCCACGGGCAGCTGGCCGGGCCGCTGTGGCGCTGGATCATGCGCAGCCGCGTCGGGCAGAAACTGCAGGAACTGCGCGCCCGCGATCCCGAAGCGCTGACCCCGATCCAGCGCGCGCTGGTCAAGGGGCCGATCCTGCTGCGCCCGGTGACGATCCACCAGAAATTCGCCGTTGCCGACCGCGAACGCTGCATCATCGGCGGGCTGGACATCAACGACCGCCGCTGGGACGATTTCGACCACGACCAGGCCCCCGAGGAAACCTGGCACGACGTGTCGATGCAGGTCGACGACGCCGATTTCGCGGCAACGCTGCGGCTGCATTTCTCGGAAACATGGAACCGGGCGCTGGACAGCGGCACCCCCGCCATGATCGGCGAGGCCGAACGCATGGCCACCGATGCACGCCCCCAGTCGCCCGCCGACCTGCGCCTGCTGCGCACCGTGTCCGTGCCCCACAAGGGGCTGTCGAACCTGGCGCCCAAGACGCTGGCGACCGAACATGAAAAGACGATGATCCAGCTGATCGGCGAGGCGCGGCATTTCATCTACATCGAAACCCAGTTCCTGCGCCACCGCCCGCTGGTCGATGCGATGGTGCGCGCCGCCGAACGCGAACCCGAACTGCAACTGGTGATCGTGCTGCCCCCCGCCGCCGACCGCGTGCTGTTCGACAGCGACGTCGGCTGGGACGCGCGCGCCGCCCACGCGCTTCAGACCGAGGCGGCGGAACGGCTGACCGAAGCCTTTGGCGAGCGGCTGGCGATGATCTCGCCCGCAAAGCCCGTCGCCGCCCGCGAGGGCGAGGCAGAGGTGCTGCGCTCGGGGCCGATCTACATCCATTCGAAGGTCGCCGTGATCGACGACCACGTCGGGATGGTGGGGTCGGCCAACCTCAACGGGCGGTCCATGCGCTGGGACACCGAAGCGTCGGTGATGTTCCGCCGCCCCGAGGATGCCAAGGCCCTGCGCGAACGTCTGGCCGAAAAATGGCTGGGCGATACGATCGCCGGCGCAAGCACCACGCAGGCCCGCACATGGCGGCAGGCCGCGCTGTCGAACGCCGCAAAGGAACCGGGCGAACGTGTGGGCTTTGCCCTGCCCTACCCGATGGCGTCGGGCAGGAAATTCTCGCGCAAGATCATGGGCTTTCCCGACGACATGTTCTGACCGGCGCGCGCGGGCGGCGCGCCGGAAGACAGGTCAGGCCAGCAGGCGGCGGGCGATCACCTGCGCCTGGATTTCGGCCGCGCCTTCAAAGATGTTCAGGATGCGCGCATCGCACAGGATGCGGCTGACGCTGTATTCCAGCGCAAAGCCGTTGCCGCCGTGGATCTGCAACGCGTTGTCCGCATTCGCCCAGGCCACGCGCGCGCCCAGCAGCTTGGCCATGCCCGCTTCAAGATCGCAGCGGATGCCTTCATCCTTTTCGCGGGCCGAGAAATAGGTCAGCTGCCGCGCGATCATGATTTCCACCGCCATCATCGCCAGCTTGCCCGACACGCGCGGAAAGTCGATCAGCGCCTTGCCGAACTGCTTGCGTTCCTGCGCGTATTTCATGCCCACATCCAGCGCCGCCCGGGCCACGCCGATGGCGCGCGCGGCGGTCTGGATGCGGGCGGACTCGAAGGTCTGCATGAGCTGCTTGAAGCCC
>CAXICP010000094.1:0-9683 GCA_964022595.1 uncultured Salipiger sp. | reverse complement strand
GAGGCAACAAAAACAACGCGCGAACGCAACGATTTCGTGCATCTCAGACAACCCGTGATTTCTCAATGAATTTCAAAAGGTAAACACTGTGGAGGCGTCAAAAAAAGTTTCTGAGCGCCCCGGAGGTAAACATAGTGTAAACATGATGGAAACGTTGGAAGCGCGAGATGGGCACTTGGCGAGCGCTTTTAGGCCTTCGTAAACTCGGGGCGTCAACATTAGGACAACCTATGTTGACGTATATGTAAACGTTATTGAGCACCTGAAACACAGAGCGGACAAGTCCGGCCACATGTGTTCGGGCAAGTGAATTACCAATTTCCTGCAGAGCGAAGCCGATCAAACAACCGTTTCGAGCACGAGGAGCCGCACCAAGGCACCTCCTCGTCCACGACGACGCAAGCCGACGCTAGGCGCCGAACACGCTCCTGAGCGCCGCCCTGCTGCGCGTGGTGAGCCTCGGGTCCGTATCCCCGGACAGCTCCCGGATGGCCTCGATCCACCCCAGCTCGTTCGCGCTGACCGGCGTCCCGAAGACCTCGAGGATTGCTGCCGCCGCGGTGTCGCCCTCCTGCTGCTCAAGCGCGAGGCGCATCAGGTAGGAGGGATCGCAGTCTAGCGCCTTCGCCATCGACGGCACACGGTCGAGGGCAAGTTTCGAGCGCCCCTGCTTGAGCATCGTGATCATGTTAGGGTTGGCGAAGCCGGCCTCGGTCGCGATCTGGAGCTGTGACTTCTTAGGCTTCAGTTCAAGCACCCGGCGCTCGATGAATTTCGCAAGGCGGGTGCCCTCATAGGGTTTCTTCGACATCGCTGTTTTCCTTGTGTCAGCAGTGAAGCAGAGCGTGCTGCATGACTTATTTATAGCGATGATCAAGATGGGGCCGTCTGGCGGGATGATTGTTTTCAACGGGTTATCGACAAAGTGCAACCGCCGCAGCGCCGAGATCTGTCATACGAGAAGATGAGCGCCGAAGATCTACAGCTACTGTCAACCTGTGAGCGGACAGAATGGCTCAGTGTGTCGTCGGCGCCAGCCTGCTACAAAGAACGCCGCGAAATCCGCTACAAAACAGCGTCGAAATTGATTGGTAACTTACTGAAATATATTGTTTTTGGTGAGTAAATGAGAAGTCCAGCCTCTCACTTACCCCCCCCTTTGCCGATCTGGCGCGCGCTAGTGGCGCGGCGCCAGTTCCAGTTCCTGCCAGATGGTCGAGAACAGCCGCTGGTATTCCGGGCGGTCGCGCACGGCCACCGGGTCGACATCCTCGGCGCCCCAGGGGGTTTCGTGGATGGTCTTGACCGTGGCGGGACGGTTCGACAGCACCGCAATGCGGTTCGCCATGGAAATCGCCTCGCCGATGTCGTGGGTGATCAGGATCACGCTGCGCCCCTGTTCGCGGATGATGCGTTTTACATCCGCCTGAAGCAGCGTACGGGTCTGGAAATCCAGCGCCGAGAACGGCTCGTCCAGCAGGATCACCTCGGGTTCGAAGGCAAGCGTGCGCATCAGGGCGGCGCGCTGGCGCATGCCCCCCGACAGCCCCGAGGGTTTGGATTTTTCGAACCCCGACAGCCCGTAGCGGTCGATCAGCGCCTGCGCCCTGGCGCGCGCCTCGGGTTTGGCCACGCCGCGGATTTCCAGCCCCAGGGTGATGTTGTCGATCACGTTGCGCCAGGGCAGCAGCAGATCCTTTTGCAGCATGTAGCCCACATGGCCCGTGGCCTCGTTCACGCGGCTGCCGCCCACGGTGACATGCCCGCCCTGCAAGGGGATCAGCCCCGCGATGGCGTTGAACAGCGTGGTCTTGCCGCAGCCCGACGGGCCGACGAGCGCCAGGATCTCGCCCCGGCGCAGGTCCAGCGTGATGTCGCGCACCGCTTCGACGGGACTGTCGGTGTGCGCGTCGTAGACCACGCGCGCGGCCTGCGCGCTCAGCACTGTGTCGGTCGCGGTCATGCGGTGTCTCCTTTCAAGAATTCCAGGGCAATGGCGTTGAATTCATCCGGCAGCACCTGGCTGGCGGCATGGGCGCCGTCGGCCATGACTGACAGCCGCGCGCCGGGGATCGCGGCGGCCAGCTCTTCCGAGAAATAGGCCGGGGTCAGGTGGTCGTTCGCGACCCCCATCACCAGCACCTCGTGCGCGATCTTCGGCAGGTCGGCGGTGCGATCGAAGGCCAGCAGCGCGTCGATGCGGCTGGTCATGATGCCGATGTCATGCTCGGTGCCGTAGATGCCGCTTTCGCCGCGCTCGATGGCGTCGATGTTGTCGCGGATCCACCAGCTGGGGTGCAGGAACAGCGGGGTCGCCTTGATGTAGGCCTCGGCGCCCGCGCTCAGCAGCAGCTGCCTGCGGGTTTCAAAGCAGCGGCGAAAGAAGCCGTCGGCCCGAGTCCAGGCCGAGGCAAGGATGATGCGGCCAAGCCGTTCGGGATGATCGGCGGCGATCACCTGCGCGATGGCCGCGCCGGTGGAATGGCCGACGAAATCGGCCTGTTCAACCCCCAGCGCATCCATCAACGCCAGCGTGTCGGCGGCCATCTGGTCGACCGAATAGGCGATCTGCGAGCGGCTCGACTGGCCGGTGCCGCGATGATCGTGCAGGATGACGCGGAAATGCTTGGCAAAGGGGGCGATCTGCGGCGCCCAGTAGGCGCCGATGCCGCCAAGCCCGGCGACCATGACCAGCGGGCGGCCCGAGCCGTGTTCTTCGTAGTAAAGCCGGTCGCCGTCGGGAAGGGTGATGTGCGGCATCTCAGCGCTCCAGGTCCAGGTGGCGTTCCAGGCGCGCCACGATGGCTTCAAGCAGCAGCGCCATGATCATCAGGCTGAAGATGCCCACCCAGACCGCGTCCAGATCGTAAAGCTGGCCGGCATAGTAGACCATGTAGCCAAGCCCTTCTTCGGCCGAGATGTATTCGCCCACCACCGCGCCGATCAGCGCGAAGCCCACGTTCAGCCGCAGCGCCGAGACGATCCACGGCAGGCTGCCCGGCACCACGATGGTGCGAAAGGTCTGCCAGGGCGAGGCGCCCAGCGATTTCATCAGGCGGACAAGGTCGGGGTCGATTTCCTGCGTGCCCTTGTAGGCCTGCAGGAACGCGACGATGAAGGTGATGATCGACGCGATGGCGATCTTGCTTTCCATGCCCAGCCCGAACCAGACGATGATCAGCGGCGCCAGCGCGATCTTGGGCACGCCGTTCAGCGCGATCATGTAGGGGTGCAGGATCTTTGCCCACAACGGCGAGAGCCACAGCAGCAGGCCGCCGGCGCTGCCCAGCGCGCAGCCGATGACAAAGCCGATCACCACCTCTTGCCCGGTGACCCAGAAATGGCGCAGCAGCGTGCCATCGGCCAGATGTTCGGCAAAGGATTGCAGCACGCCCAGCGGGGTGCCGTAGACATAGGGCTTGAGATAGCCGGTCCAGATCCCGACCTGCCACAGCCCGACGATCGCCGCCAGCAGCGCGATCTGGCAGGCCCGGATGCGCAGCGCGCCCGGCGGGCCGCGCCGCACGGGCCGCGCGGCGGGGGTGCGCGTTTCCATCGCCATGGTCATCAGGGTTCCCCCAGGTATGCCGTGGCCGCGATTTCCACCAGCAGCTCGTCGCGCACCAGTTCCGAGATGATGCAGTAGCGCGCCGGCGGGTTGGCGCCGAAATATTCGGCGTAGACCTCGTTGAAGGCGGCGTAATCGGCGCGGTTCTTCAAAAAGATCGCGTTGTAGCAGATGTCGGAAAGGCTGCCGCCCGCGCCTTCGACCACGCGGATGATCTCGTCGATGACATAGCGGGTCTGGGCCTTGACGTCGCCGGCATGCAGGCTTTCGCCGTTCGGGCCAAGCGCAAGCACGCCCGAGACATAAAGCGTGTCCTTGACGCGGGTGCCGGGCACGAAGGGCGCGATGGGCTTGGGCGCGCCCTCGGGGATGACGGGGGTGAACATCAGATGTCTCCTTGGGCTTGGGCGGGAAGGGTTCGGGTCACGTCGGCCAGCGTCGCGGTCCAGCCGAAGAAGGTGCGCACGTTGAACAGCGTCGCCTCGTGCATGGCGCGGGGACCGGCCTGCAGGCAGCAATCCTCGACCATCACGGGGTGGTATTCATGGGCAAAGGCATCGCGGATCGTGGTTTCGACGCAGACGTTGGACGCCACGCCGCAGACCAGCAGCGTGCGGATCCCGCGCGAGCGCAGGATCGAATCCAGCTGCGTGTTCACAAAGCCCGAATAGCGCGGCTTGGGCACCAGGATATCGCCCGGCTGCACGCTGAGCGTGTCGATCAGCGCGTAATCCCAGCCGCCCTTGGCCAGCAGCTGGCCGTGCAGTTCGGGGCGCTCGCGCATCACCCGCAGGGCGTTGGACTTGGCGACATTGACCGACCCCGGCCCGCCCGCTTCGACGTAATCCGCATACCAGCCGTTTTGCAGGAACACCACCTGCACGTCCCTGTCGCGGCACAGCTGCACCAGGGTGTCGACATTGGCGTTGACCGCATCGTGCCCGGCCAGGTCGAACCCGGCAAGGTCAAGGTATCCCCCGACCGAGGCATAGGCGTTCTGCATGTCCACCACGATCAGCGCGGTCGACCCCGCGTCCATCGCGACGGGTTCGGGCAGCGCCGGCAGTTCCAGCCGGCGCGCTTCGTTCAGGTCTTTCATGACAGGCCGTACTCCTTCGCTGCCTTTTGCGCGAAGCTGTTGTCGACCATGCGTTCATAGGGCAGGTCTTCGCGCAGGGTGCCGGCGCCGGCCTCGTGGTCGACCAGCGTGCGCCATTCCTGCGCGCTGATGGTCGGGTTGCGCGGCACCAGCGGAACATCCCCGAAAAAGCGCGGCCGGGCGGCGGCGATCACGGCGGGGTCGATGCTGGGGAATTCCTTGGCGGCGACATCGACGAACAGCTGTTCGTTTTCGTGCAGCGCGCGCTCGGCCTCGGCGATGGCGTTGCAATAGGCCTGCACCGCGTCGGGGTTGCGTTCAAGGAAGTCGGCGGTCACGAAGGTCGACGAGAACACCGCCGGCCCCAGCGCCTCGCCCAGCGAATAGACCACGTCCAGGTCGAACTGCGTCGCCCCGATCGATGCGTCCCATTCAAAGACGGTGGCGAAATCCGCGCGCCCGTCCGCCACCGCCTGAAGCTGCGCGCCAAAGGGCAGTTGCAGCCAGGTCACGTCGGTTTCAGGGTCCATGCCCGCCTGTTTCATGGCGTAAAACGGGGTGGTGTAGGTGTTCGACGGGAACTTGAGCGTGGCGATGGTCTTGCCGGCGAAATCCTCGGGGCCGTTGAAGGTGGTGCCCGCCCGCGCCACCACCCAGACCGAGATCATGCCCGCGATCTTGGCGATGTTGACCATCTGCGCGCCCTCGACGGTGGCATTGATCGACATGCCGGTGCCGGTGACGGCGAAATCGGCCGCGCCCGACAGCAGCGCGGGCACAGGCTGGGCGATGCCGCCGGCGGTCTTCAGGTCGGGGCCAAGCCCGTGCTTTTCGAAATACCCGCCGTTCAGCGCCGCATAAAGCGGCATGTAAAGGCCAAGGTGGATCGCTTCGGATATGCGGGCGGGGGTGGCGGCGTGGGCAAGGCGCGGCAGGCCAAGGCTTGCGGCGCCGGTCGCGCCGGCCAGCCCAAGGACAAAGCTTCGCCGGTCCAGGGACGAATGCGTCATGGACATCTCCTGTTGGATATAGGTGCAGACCGGCGCCCGCGTTGCATCGCGAAACATCCGGATGGGCAAAGCTTACCGCAGTCGGCTGTTTCACAAAGTGCCGATTACGCACCGCGCTGTTGCGCAGTGCGCAACACGTCTAGGGTTGGGCCGCGATGCTTCGGAAATGCTGCACCAGCGCCGCCGACAGCGCCTTGGCGGCAAAGGACAGTTCGCGGTCGCGGTGAACGCAGACGGTCACGCGGGCGTCGGACAGGTCGGGGCAATCCAGCCGCAGCGCCAGCAGGCGCCCCGCGGCGATGTCCTTGCGCACCATGAAGGCGGGCATGAAGGCGACCGCATCGCCGGTCATGGCCATGCGTTTGGTCAGTTCCAGCGAATTCGTGTTCAGCGCGATGCGCGCCTGCCCCGCGCTGCGGGCGATGGCCGCATCCACCATGCGGCGCATGCCAAAGGCCGTGTCCGGCATGGCCAGCTTCCAGCCCAGCACGTCGGGCAGCGTGGGCGCACGCACCTGCGCCAGCGGGTGGCCGGGGCTGACAAGGCAGCAGATCGGCTCGCTATGCTCGGCCACCGCCGCGATGTCGCTGCGCTGCGGGCCGTTGAAGGTGATGCCGATGTCGGCCACGTCATCGATCAGCGCGCCGACGATGCCATCGGTGGAATCAAAGCGTATCTCGAACCCGATCTGCGGATGCCGGGCGGTGAAATCGCTGATGACGGCGGGCAGGAATTCGGCCACCAGCCCTTCGGCGGCATAAAGCGTCACCTGCCCGCGATGCAGCCCGCGCAGATCGTCGATAGCGTCGCGCACGCGCCCGAGATCGCGAAAGGTGCGTTGCGTGTGGCGCGACAGAAGCGTTCCCGCGGCGGTCAGCGTCATGCCCTTGCGGCTGCGTTCGAACAGCGGCGCGCCAAGGTCGTGTTCCAGCGCCGCGATGGCCCGGCTGACCGAAGACGGCGTGACGTGCAGCGCCTCGGCGGCGCGGCGGATCGACCCGGCCCGGGCGGTTTCGTGAAAATAGCGAAGCGACGTGAATTCCATGGCGCGACTATGCCCCGCCCGCCGCGCCGTGTCAGCGCAATAAGGCCCGGTGCGCGCGCATGAAAACACCCCCGCCACGGTTGCGCGGCGGGGGCGGCCCTCATGGGCTGGCTTAGTAGACGTCGAAATCCGACACGGTCATCGCGCCCGAGAAATCGTCAAGCGTGGCGATCAGCTCGCGGCCCTCGGTGGTGGACCAGTCGGCGTCATACCAGATCTGCGTGTCCGTGCCGTCGTTCGCGGCAAGGTAGGCTTCGACCGCGGCGCCGGTCGCCGCCATCGCCTCGGCACTGCCGCCCGACGAATAGACCACCTGCCCGTCGTTGCCCGCATCCAGCGCGGCCACCGAGAAGACGAAGTCGAAATCACCCGCCGACAGGTCGCTGTCGCCGCGCACGTCATCCTCGGACGAGTTGGCGAAGTCGACCGCGCCCCCGTCAAGGAACGAGATCACGTCCTCGCCCTGGGTGAAGTCCATGATGATGTCAGGCCCGGTGCCCGCATCGAAATGGAACTCGTCCGCGCCGGTGCCGCCCATGATGCGGTCGCTGCCGGCGCCGCCGCCGATGATGTCCAGCCCCGAGCCGCCGAAGATCACGTCATCTCCGCCATTGCCGACCAGCAGGTCATCGCCATCGACGCCGTAAAGGGAATCGGCGCCATCGCCGCCATAGGCGCTGTCGTTGCCCGCGCCGCCGCCGATCATGTCATCGCCCGCATCGCCGTTCAGCAGATCGTTGCCGGCGCCGCCCCAGACGCGGTCATCGCCCGACCCGCCGCCAAGATCGTCATTGCCCGCGCTGCCAAACAGCGTGTCATCGCCGCCCGCGCCGCGCAGGATATCGTCGCCTGCGCCGCCATCGGCCCAGTCCGACACCAGCCCGGTCTGCGCGTTCGCCAGCCCGTTGTCCGAATCCGACCACGATCCGGTGTGGATCTCGTCATTGCCGGCGCCGCCATAGATCGTGTCGCCCCCGTCGGCGTTGGCGTCGAACTCTCCGCCCAGCGCGATGCGGCTGTCGTCATCGCCGGTGATCAGGTCATCGCCCGCCCCACCGCGGATCAGGTCGTCGCCCGCGCCGCCGGAATAGCCGTTGTCGTAATCGGCCAGCGTGTTGGCGCCCGAGGCGGCGATGCTGCCAGCGTTGACATCGTTGCGGCCCGCTTCGATCACGTCATCGCCCGCGTTGCCCGCCAGCACGTCCTGCCCGCCGCCGCCGAACATCGTGTCGTTGCCGTCCTGGCCGAACACCATGTCATCGCCGTAGTCGCCGAACATCAAATCATCGCCCGCGCCGCCGCCGATGTTGTCGGCGCCCGCGTTGCCCGACAGCGTGTCGTTGCCGCCTGCGCCGCGCAGGATGTCATCGCCCGCGCCGCCTGCGGCCCGGTCCGACGCCGTGCCGGTCTGCGCGTTGGGCAGCCCGTCATCCGCATCCGACCAGGACCCGGTGTGGATCTCGTCGTTGCCCGCGCCGCCAAAGATCGTGTCCGCGCCGTCGGCCGTGTCGTCGAAGACGCCATCGGTGACCGAGGACACCCGGCTGTCGTCATCGCCGGTGATGATGTCATCGCCCGCGCCGCCCCGGATCCAGTCGTTGCCGGCGCCGCCCGCGTAGCCGTCGTCGTAATCGCCAAGCGTCAGCGACCCCGAGGCCCCGGCATCCGCCGCGTCGGCCTGGTTGTTTTCGGTGGCACCCGCGCGCAGCACGTCGTCGCCCGCGTCTGCGTCAAGCGCATCGCGCCCGGCGCCGCCGTAAAGCGTATCGTCGCCCTGGCCCCCGGACAGGGTGTCATCACCCGCGCCGCCCGAGACGCGATCATGGCCCATGCTGCCTTCGAAGGCTTGCGCCCCGGTGCCGAAGAACAGCCGCGCCCCGACGGATTCCTGCTGGCGGTCCAGCATGGCAAGGGCCGACGACAGGTCGGTGGCTTCGATTTCCCCCGCAGCGGCGGGCAGGATGCCGGTGTAGCCGTTGGCGCCGCCGTCGACCTCGCCCCCGGTGCCGGCGCCGATGCCATCGGGCACGTCGACGCCGTGGATGACGATTTCCCGCAGCGCCAGCGGCAGGATGTCATCCGAGCTGTAATCGTTCCCGGTCACCGGGCTGGCGAACAGGCTGTCATCGTCCAGATCGTAGGTCTGGAAAAAGCTGTAGGTGCCCCAGCTGCTTGCCAAGGGCATGGCGCCATCGGCATCAAGCGGCAGCAGCACGTCGCCATATTGACCGACGCCTTCCAGCACTTCGACCATGCCATCCCTGTCGGCATCATCGGCAAGCGTCGGGGTCAGCGAATCGATCGCGGCGCCATCTTCATCGAACAGGCCGTGGATGTGCTGCGCGTGTACCTGATCGGGCGTCACGCCTGTCGCCGTGACGGCGACGTTCAGGTAACGCGTGCCGTCATCTTCGGTGCCGATGGCGAAAAGGGCCGAACCCTGCACGCCAGAGCTGTTCAGCGCGACCAGATCCGACGACCAGATGGCGTCGGCCCGGCTGAGAAAAGCGGAGTAGGATGAAAATGTTGCATCGAGATGTGCCATTTCGGGCTCCTGTGTTGGACCATTGCAGTCACGGACCCGCCCGAAAGGGAGTTTCAGAAAAAATGTCGCGCCCATTCAGGGGATCGCAAGGAAACGCAATTCGCGGCGCTTGATTCGCCTGCGCGCGGGGAAATGTGGCGCCCCTGTTGCACATGCCCCGACAATGCGGGGGAACACCGGGGATTGGCGTCCGCAAAGGCGCCAGGCCGCGCAGAATTTTGACAAACCCGTGGCGGTTCCGCCAGATTGCGGGCGACGAAATCGCGAATGTCCTTCTGTCGTTGTTGGTGGGGGCCAGCTTCGGATGTGACCGACCTGCAAGAGGTGTCACATGTCCAGTCTCCAGCAATCCATGCGCGTTCGGGGCGCCGCGGTGCCGCTTGCCGCTTGCGAACCGGTTTCGCCCTGCGACGGGC
>CAXICP010000093.1:0-9706 GCA_964022595.1 uncultured Salipiger sp. | reverse complement strand
ACACGCATGAATTCCTCGTGCTGGCCGCGACCGGCGAATCCGAGGTGTTCTACGATTCGCAGATCACCGAGCTGAAATTCGGCAGCCGCGAGATCGATTTCGACAGCGTCGATCAGTGCCAGGCGGTGATGGAGGAATTCACCTCGCGCTATGCCCGCACCGATGAAACCCATGTGCAGGGCGAATTCGAAGCGCAGGTGCCCGAAGAACGCCGCCGCACCGCGCGCGGCATCGAGGTCGGGCAGATCTTTTACTTCGGCACGAAATATTCCGACGCGCTGAAGGCCACGGTGAACGACGGGCAGGGCAATGATGTGGCCGTGCACATGGGCAGCCACGGCATCGGCGTGTCGCGCCTGCTGGGCGCCATCATCGAGGCAAGCCACGACGACAAGGGCATCATCTGGCCCGAAGGCGTCACGCCCTTCCATTGCGGCATCGTCAACCTCAAGCAGGGCGATGCCGAGGCGGATGCCGCCTGCGACAGCCTGCACGCCGCGCTGGTCGCGCTGGGGCTGGACCCACTTTATGATGATCGCAAGGAACGGGCCGGGGCGAAATTCGCCACGATGGACCTGATCGGTCTGCCCTGGCGCATCACGGTGGGGCCGCGCGGGCTGAAAAACGGCGTGGTCGAATTGACCTCGCGCCGCACCGGCGAATCCGAAGAACTGCCGCCCGAGGCAGCCGTGGCAAAGATCGCCGCCATTTACGGGGTGGTCGCGGCCTGGTGGTCTGACGGCGGGGGGGCCCCGCCGCCCCCGCCGCTGCTTTGCCGGGGTCAGACGGCGGCTTCGACCTCGGCCACGATGCCGTCGACAAGCTGGCGCATCAGCCCGTCATCTTCGCATTCCGCCATGACGCGGATCAGCGGTTCGGTGCCGGACTTGCGGATCAGCAGGCGGCCCTTGCCATCCAGGCGGGCCTCGGCCTCGGCGATGGCGCCCTTGACCGACGCGTTGTCCAGCGGCGTCTGACCGGCGGCGAAACGCACGTTCTTGAGCAGTTGCGGCACAGGTTCGAACTTGCGCGCCAACGCCGAGGCAGGCAGCCCCGTGCGCACCATTTCCGCCAGGAACTGCATCCCTGCCATCAGCCCGTCGCCCGTGGTCGCGTAATCGGTCATCACGATATGGCCCGACTGCTCGCCGCCCAGGTTCCAGCCATTGGCGCGCATGGCCTCGACCACGTAGCGGTCGCCAACCTGGGTGCGTTCCAGCCGCAGGCCACGCCCGGTCAGGAACCGTTCCAGCCCCAGGTTCGACATCACCGTCGCCACCAGAACGCCATCGCGCAGGCGCTGTTCCTCGGCCCAGCGGGACGCCATCAGCGCCATGATCTGATCGCCATCGGCCACGGTGCCGGTCTCGTCGATCAGCAGGATGCGGTCGGCATCGCCATCAAGGCAGATGCCCACATCGGCGCCATGGGCCACCACCGCCTCTGCCGCCGCGGCGGGTTTCGTCGATCCGCAATTGTCGTTTATGTTCAAACCGTTCGGAGACGTTCCTAAAGGGATGACTTCAGCGCCTAGTTCCCACAGGACCTCGGGGGCGGTCTTGTAGGCGGCGCCGTTGGCGCAATCCACGACCACCTTCATGCCTTCAAGGCTAAGCCCGTGCGGAAGCGATCCCTTGACCCGTTCCTGGTAGCGGAAGCGGCCGTCGTCGATGCGCCGGGCGCGCCCGATGTTGTCGGCCTGCGCGGGGGCGACGCCGGTGGCCACCATCGCCTCGATCTCGGATTCCGCCTCGTCCGACAGCTTGAACCCGTCGGGACCGAAGAACTTGATGCCGTTGTCCGCCGCGGGGTTGTGGCTGGCCGAGATCATGATGCCAAGATCGGCCCGCATCGACGGCGTCAGCAGCCCGACGGCGGGCGTCGGCACGGGGCCAAGCAGCAGCACGCTCATGCCGGTGGATGTCAGCCCGGCGGTCAGCGCGTTTTCGAACATGTAGCCCGACAGGCGCGTGTCCTTGCCGATCACCACCCGGTGCACGCCGCCCTTTTCGCGGCGGAAATAGCGCCCGGCGGCGGCCCCGATGCGCAGCGCCATCTCGGCGGTCATCGGGTGCAGGTTGGCAGTGCCGCGCACGCCATCGGTGCCGAACAGTTCACGAGTCATGGTATTCTCCGTTTTCGACCGCCTGCCACAGCGACAGCGCCTGGCGGGTCTGGGCGACATCATGCACGCGCAGGATCTGCGCGCCCTGCGCCACGCCGGCCAGCGCCACCGCGATGGACCCCGGCGCGCGGTCCGTCGGGGTCGGGGCCTTGCCGATGCGCCCGATGAACCCCTTGCGCGATACGCCCACCAGGATCGGACAGCCGATCCCGTGCAGCAGCGACAGCCCCTTGAGCAGCGCAAGATTGTGCTGCATCGTCTTGCCGAACCCGATGCCCGGGTCGATGACGATCTTGTCGCGCGCCAGCCCCGCGGCGACCAGCCGGTCGGCCTGCCGTTCCAGGAAATCGTACACGTCCAGCAGCACGTCGTCATACTGCGGCGCGTCCTGCATGGTTTGCGGATCGCCCTGCGCGTGCATGATGCAGACCGGCAGCGCGTTGTCGACGCAGTAATCCGCCAGCCCCGGATCGAAGGTCAGCCCGGACACGTCGTTCACCAGCGACGCGCCGGCGCGGATCGCCGCGCGCACCACCGCCAGCTTGCGCGTGTCGATGGAAATCGGCAGCCCGGCAAGCGCGCGGATCACCGGTTCGGTGCGGCCGATCTCTTCGCCGATGGGGACCTCGGCGGCCCCGGGGCGGGTGCTTTCGCCGCCGATGTCCAGCAGGTCGGCGCCCTCGGCCACCAGCTTGCGCCCGCGCAGCGCGGCTTCTGGGGCGTTGCGGTCGCTGCCGCCATCGGAAAAGCTGTCGGGCGTCACGTTTAGGATGCCCATGATCTGCGGCCGGTCCATGGGCAGGCCCATCAGCGTGCCGCGCGGGGCGGTCAGGCGCGCCGCCACATCATCGGGAAGCGCCGAGGCCGGCAGCCGCGTGACGCTGCCATCCCGGCGATGGCGGGCGACATGGGTGAACCAGCGCGGCCCGCCCGCCAGGGGCAGGGCGGCGTCGGGGCGGGGGCCGTCCGAACGGACGAGGGGGCGGAAGTAATCTCGCATGGCGGGTGTTGTGCCCCCGGGCACCGGGATTGGCAAGCGGTGCCCGAAGCCCCGTGTTTCAGAGCGTGACAGCCCGCGCGGGCAGCGTGATCGGGTCCGGCAGGGGGGCGCCGATGGTGACCAGTTCGCACGCTTCCATGGTCTCGGCGAACCAGGCGGCCAGGGCGACGGAATCGCGGGGCTGGCCAGACGGCCCGTCGGTGGCATCAAGCACGATCTTGGATGGCGCCCAGACGCAGATCTGCCCGTTGCGCATCGCCCAGTCCAGTTCGGTGCGGGTGGCGACAACCTTGCAGCGCGGATCGCGCGCGGCCAGCACCCAGCCGTTCTGTTCGATGGCCAGAAGGTCGACGCGCCGCTGCGCCATGGGGTGCGCCGCGACCGGGCGCGGCCCGTCGGGCAGCCCGACGCACAGGACCAGGGGCGCCGCGTCGCCAAGGGCATCGTCGATCCAGCCGGTCAGCGCGCCCGCCGCGATGGCCGCGTTCGACAGGTAGGCCACGCGCGGGTGGGGCCGGGGGCGCGCGACCTCTTGCAGGTGGCCGCCGTAATCGCCCCGGGTGCGCACGATCTCGACCCCCAGCGCGCCGGGGCCGCGATCCAGCTTTTCGATCCGCAGAAAGACGCGCATGGCCTGCGGTTCCAGCAGGATGCGTTCGGCGATACGCTCGGCCAGCGTTTCCAGAAGGTTGAGCCGTTCGGCGGCAAGTTCCGCGGTGATCGCCTCGGTCACCTTGTCGTAGCTCAGGATGCGGTCCACGTCGTCATCCAGCGCGCCGCCCGTGGGCGTCACCTCGACCACCACGTCGAAGCGGATGCGCTGGGTGTGGCCGCGTTCGGCCTGAAAGGCACCGATTTCGACCTCGCGCACGTGATCGCGCAGCGAGATGCGGTCGCGCGGGGCGCTTCCCTCGGTCGAGATCGCCCGTTCGGACGGATGTGCAAAGGCGAGGCGGATCTCGTCGGGCATGGGGTGCTCCGGGGCTTGCGGCGGTCAGGCGCGGCCGCGCCTTTGGCCCTGCTTAGCGCAACCCGCGCCAAGGGGCGAGACCCGGACGCGGCGCTTTGCCTGCGCGGCGCGTCAATTGCTGCTGACGCGGTAGCCGGCGCGATAGAACTGGTGATCGCCGATGGCGGCGGTCTTGGTAAAGCTCTTGGCCCAGTAGGGTTTGACCGCGTGGGTGTGATAGAAGGTGGCGCCTTCGGTCAGTGCGCGCGGGGCGCCGTCGATCATCTCGCGGGCGATCTTGCCGGCGACATCCCAGGCGGCGGGCTCGGCGATGGTCTCGGGCAGCCCGTCGCAGGTATAGGTGAACTGGCAGGCGTATTTGCGCCCGGTCCCCTGGTTCACCACGCCGCAGACCGAATTGGGAAAGCGCGGGGAATCGACGCGGTTCATGATGACCTCGGCCACCGCGAACTGGCCCTTGACCGTCTCGCCGCGCGCTTCGAAATACAGCGCCTCGGCCAGGCATTCCCACTGGGTGCTGCCGGTGGGTTCGGGCTGGCTGGCCAGCCAGGCGCGGTTGTAGGAAAAGGGCACGATGGCCCCCGATGCATCCGGTGCGATCAGCGCGTTCAGCCGCGCGGGCGAGGCAGAGCGCAGTCCCTGCTTTTCCAGTTTCACCAGTTGGCGAAGGTCGTCTTGCTTTACTTCGGCAGCAGCAGGCTGGGCCGCGGCAAGCGCAGCCAGCGCGAAGGTCATCGCTTTGATCATCTGTCCCTCTTCACATCCCGAACGCGGCTCCCCAAAGCCGTCTGTCGTCCGGGAGGCTGGCTATTAAAATTGTTCCGAACCGTCTACCCGCAGAAGGGAAAATCGGCGGATTTCGGCCCAAGGGTTTTGTAAATGCTATAGGTTTTGTGACGAAAAATCGTGCAACTACGCGATCTTGTCCCTGATTGCCAGCTGCGCGGCCGCCAGCCGGGCGACGGGAACGCGAAAGGGCGAACAGCTGACGTAATCGATCCCGGCGCTGCGGCAGAAGGCAATCGATTCGGGATTCCCGCCGTGTTCGCCGCAAACCGACAGCATGACCCCGCCATTCGCGCGGCGCCCGCGTTCGACCCCGATGCGGATCAATTCGCCCACGCCTTCGGCGTCAAGGCGGTGGAACGGGTCCTCGGGGAACACGCCCTGCTGGACGTAATGCGACATGAACCGCCCCGCATCATCGCGCGACAGGCCATAGGTCATCTGCGTCAGATCGTTGGTGCCGAAGGACAGGAAATGGGCGTGCTGCGCAATCTCGTCGGCGCGCAGGCAGGCGCGGGGCGTTTCCACCATGACGCCCAGCGAATAGTCGAAGTCGCGCCCCCGCTCGTTGCGCACCGCCGAGGCGACCGCGTCGATGCGGTTGCGCACGATTTCGACCTCGCGGCAGGCCGACACCAGCGGCAGCATGATTTCGGGCACAACCGGGGCGCCGATGCGCGAGGCGTCCAGCGTCGCCTCGAAGATGGCGCGAGCCTGCATGTCGTAGATTTCGGGAACGGCGATGCCAAGGCGCACGCCGCGCATCCCCAGCATGGGGTTGTATTCGCCCATGCTGGCCACCCGGCGCGTGACCTCGGAAATCGGGCGGTCCACCGCTTCGGCCAGCGCGCGCAGCCCGGCGCGGTCGTTGGGCAGGAATTCGTGCAAGGGCGGATCGAACAGGCGGATGCACACGGGCATCCCTTCCATGATGCGGAAAAGTTCCGTGAAATCCTTGCGTTGCATGGGCAGAAGGCGGGCCAGCGCGGCCTCGCGATCCTGGGGGCTGTCGGCAAAGATCATCTCGCGCATGGGCGTGATGCGGTCTTCTTCGAAGAACATGTGTTCGGTGCGGCACAGCCCGATGCCCTGCGCCATGAAGTTGCGCGCGGTGGCGGCATCCTGCGGGGTGTCGGCATTGGCGCGCACGCCGATGTCGCGCTCGGCGTCGGCCCAGGACATGAACACGTGGAACACGTCGTCCAGCGCCGCCTCGATCATCTTCGGCGCGCCGGCCAGCACCTGGCCAGAGCTGCCGTCGACAGTGATGATGTCGCCCTCGCGAAAGCGCCGCCCGTCTTCGGCCAGCAGCAGCTTGTCGTCGTGCCGGAAGCCCATGCGCACCGCGCCGACCACGCAAGGAAGCCCGATGCCGCGCCCGATCACCGCCGCGTGGCTGGTCATGCCGCCGCGTTCGGTCAGCACGGCGGCGGCGCAATGCATGCCGCGCACATCCTCGGGCGAGGTTTCGCGCCGGACCAGCACGCAGGGTTCGCCCCGCGCGGCGGATGCCTGCGCCTCGTTCGAGCTGAACACGATGCGCCCCGTCGCCGCCCCGGGCGAGGCCGCGACTCCGCGCCCGATGGCGTCGCGCTGCGCGTCGGGGTCGACCTGGCGATGCAGCAATTCGGTCAGGCTGTGCGGTTCGACCCGCATCACCGCCTCTTGCCGCGTGATGATCCCGTCTTCGGCAAGGCGCACCGCGATGCGCAGCGCCGCGCGCGAGCTGCGCTTGACCCGGACCCCGTCCAGAACATGCACCTTGCCGTTCTCGATGGTGAATTCGATCTGCATCTCGGCGCGCAGTTTCTGGCGCATGTAGGCGGCGTATTGCTTGAGCTCTTCGAACGCGGCCGGTTCAAGGTCTTCCAGAGACGGGCCGCGAGGATCGCGCGCAAGGTACAGCGCCGCCTGGCCGCCCTGAAGCGCCTCGCGCCCCTGGCTTTGGCTCAGGTAGCGCCCGGTGACCTGGGGCAGCCCGGTATCGGAATTGACCAGCTGCAGCACGCCCGAGCCGCATTCGCCGATGCCCAGCCCCAGCGCCATTTCCTGCACGATCAGGCCCAGCCCCGCGTCCACCGGCGCCCCCTTGGCCTGGCGCAGCAGGCGGGCGGTGGTGCCTTCCCAGGCGCGGGCCATTGACCGCAGCACCTCGGCCAGCTGACGTTCGGCGCATTGGGGAAACGGTTCTTCGGCCTGGTCTTCATAGGCTTTCAGCGCCTCGGACAGACCCTGGCGGCCCACCTGTTCGATATCCTCGAACGCGTCCGGGTCCAGCCGGGCGACATGAATGGCAAAGGCGGTGACAAAGCGCTGGTACAGCGCGCTTGCCGCGTCGCTGCCGATCTTGTCGCACAGCTGCGCATGGGTCGCATCGTTCATGCCGATGTTAAGCACGGAACCGGGGCCGCCCCAGTCCATGTCTTCGGACGAATGGCGTACGCACAGCAGCGCATCGTCGGCAAAGCGCGACAGGATCGCGCCGATTTCGGGCAGATCGCCCTGCGCGATGCGGTGCACGGTGCCAAAGCTAAGCGCAACGGTGCGCGGCACCGGCAGCCCCAGCCGGACGAGCCGTTGCAGGCATTTCGCCCGCCCCCCGTGGGTCGGCGCCGAAATCGGGGCCGTCGCCGTGATCAGCGTCACGTCGGGGTTCTGTTCGTCCTGTCGAAGCGTATCGGGCACGAGGGCGTCCATCCGAAGTTTCCGCACTGCAGCATAACCCGAAAAAGGGTCATGATACCATCACCTTTGGTTGCGAATATATGGTTAACGCGCCTGCGCCGCCGCGGCAAGTTTGGTATACCGTGCGGCCCCGGCCCACGCGGCCCCGTTACCGCCGGGCAACGGGGCGGCGCGCTTGTCGGGATCAGCCGTCAAGCCGTGTCAGATCGGCCACCTGCAGGCAGGTGGTGCGAATGCGCGACAGCAGGTTCAGCCGGTTGCGCCGCACCACGGCGTTGTCGGAATTGACCTGAACCGCTTCGAAGAACGCATCGATCGGCGCGCGCAGCAACGCCATGGCCGACATCGCCTTGCCGAAATCCTCGTCCTGCATGGCGGGCTTGATCCGGGCATCGGCGGCGTCAAGGGCGGTGAACAGGGCGCGTTCCTCGTCGGTTTCGGTGAATTTCACATCGGCGCCAAAGCTGTATTCAACACCGTCCTTCTGTTCGGCCTGGGTCAGGATGTTGTTCGCCCGCTTGAACCCCTGCACGAGGTTGGCGCCATCTTCGGTGTTCAGCGTCTCGCTGAGCGCACGGGCCCGCGCGACAACAAGCGACAGGTCATCGCTGCCGGGCATGGCAAGCACGGCGTCAATCACGTCGTGGCGGATGCCTTCATCGCGCAGGTGAACCTTGAGCCGGTCGTGGAAGAAGGCGAGAAGATCGTCGTGCGGGGCGGCTTCACCATGCGCGGCAAAACCGTTGGAAAAGGCGCGCGACAGGTTGACCTTCAGCCCGTTCACCAGCACCAGCCGGATCACCCCCAGCGCCGCGCGGCGCAGGGCAAAGGGGTCCTTGGACCCGGTGGGTTTCTCGTCGATCGCCCAGAAGCCGCAAAGCGTATCCAGCTTGTCCGCCAGCGCCACGGCGACCGACACCGGCGCGGTGGGCACGTCGTCGGACGGGCCAAGGGGGGAATAATGTTCCTGCGCGGCGGCGGCGACCTCTGCGGGCAGGCCGGCGGCGTCCGCATAGTAGCGCCCCATCAGGCCCTGAAGTTCGGGGAATTCATAGACCATTTCCGACGACAGGTCGGCCTTGGCCACCCGCGCGGCCTGTTCGGCCAAATCGGCATCGGCGCCGACCATGGGGGCGATTTCGCGCGCAAGCGCGGCGATGCGGTCGATCCGGTCCTTCTGGCTTCCCAGCTTGTTGTGGAAGGTGACGTTGGACAGCCGGTCGGTCCAGGTTTCAAGCCCGCCCGACTTGGCGACGCGCAGATCGTTTTCCCAGAAGAACCGCGCATCCGACAGGCGCGCTGACAGCACCTTGTCGTTGCCCGCAAGGATGGTCGCGCCGTCGTCGGCGGTTTCGATGTTGGCCACGGTGACGAAGCCTTCGATCCGGCCCGTCGCCGGGTTGCGCACGGAAAAGAATTTCTGGTGCTCTTTCATCGAGGTTTGCAGCACCTCGGGGGGCAGGCCCAGGAAATCCGTTCCGATGCGGCCCATCAGCACCACGGGCCATTCCACAAGCCCCGCAACCTCGGCCAGCAGGCTTGGGTCCTCGACCACTTCCAGCCCTTGGGCGAAGGCGCGGTTGGTGGCGTCGTGCCAGATGGTTTCGGCCCGCTCGGAGGCGGACAGGATCACCTTGGACCGCTTCAGCTTGGCCTCGTAATTTTCGAAACTCGTCACGTCGAACGCCGCGCCGCCCATGAAGCGATGGCCCCGCGTGCTGCGCCCGGCGGTGATGCCGTCCACCGTCAGCGGCACCACGTCAGAGCCGCCCTCGTCGCTCAGCACGCACAGGATGGAATGCAACGGGCGCACCCAGCGCAGGCTGCCCGCGCCCCAGCGCATCGACTTGGGCCAGGGGAAGTTGCGGATGGTGCGTTCCAGCACCTCGGCGACGATCTCGGCGGCGGGGCGGCCCGGCTTTTCGATGATCGCGAACAGCACGGTGCCCTTCTTGTCGGTGCGTTCCTCGCATTGCTCGCGCGTGACGCCGGCGCCGCGCAGGAAGCCGTCGATGGCCTTTTGCGGAGCGTCCACCTTGGGGCCGCGCCGTTCCTCGCGCGTGGCGGGCGAGGCGGCCAGCAACCCCGACAGCGTCAGCGTCCGGCGGCGCGGCGTGGCAAAGGCGGCGGCGCCGGCGTA
>CAXICP010000092.1:0-9712 GCA_964022595.1 uncultured Salipiger sp. | reverse complement strand
AAGCGCGACAGGGCGCGGGCATGACCGTTCGTCCCATCCTGCTGTGGCCCGATGCCCGGCTGTCGCAACCCTGCGCGGCAGCGGACATGGCGCGCGTCGAGAAGCTGGTCACCGACCTGTTCGAAACCATGTACGACGCGCCCGGGCGCGGCCTTGCTGCGCCGCAGGTCGGGGTGCTTGAACGGGTGTTCGTGATGGATGCGGGCTGGAAGGATGGCGAGATGACGCCGCTCGCCTGCATCGATCCCGAGATCGTCGAGGTGTCGCAGGACACCGCCAAGGGCCCCGAGGGCTGTCTGTCGATCCCCGGCGTCACCGCGCAGGTCACGCGCCCGGTGCAGGTGCGGATGGCCTTCACCGACCTTTCGGGCACCCGGCAGGACCGCCTGTTCACCGGCGCCGAAGCCATCGTGGCGCAGCATGAATACGACCACCTTGAGGGTCTCGTGCATTTCGACCGCCTGCCGCCGCAAGAGGCAACGGCGCTCAAGGATGAATACGCGGGCCAGCCATGACAGCGCGCCCCTGCATTCCCTGGCCCGACAGGCGCCTGCGCACCCCCGCCGCACCGGTGGAATCCATCACCGACCACATCCGCGACATCTGGCGCGACATGATCGACACGATGGAGGCGATGCCGGGCGTGGGCCTTGGGGCGCCGCAGATCGGCGTGATGCTGCGGCTGGCGGTGGTCGATGCGTCCGAGGAACGCGGCAAGCCCGTGCGCATGGCCAACCCCGAGATCCTGCACGCCAGCGTCAAGCTGCGCGCCCATGACGAGGCCAGCCCCAACCTGCCCGGCGTCTGGGCCACGATCGAACGCCCGCGCGCGGTGACGGTGCGCTTTGTGAACGAGGCGGGCGAGACCGAGGAACGCGATTTCGTCGGCCTGTGGGCCACCAGCGTGCAGCACCAGATCGACCACCTGAACGGGCGGATGTATTTCGACCATCTCAGCAAGACCCGGCGCGCCATGTTGATCAAGCGCGCCGGTAAGATCCGGTCCTGACCTTCAAGGGGGAAATTTTTTATCTAAAAAATTTTCCCAGCCCGGCCGTCAGCCCTGCCGCAACCGGGTAAGCAGCGCGCGCGACGGCTCTGCGGTGACGGGCAGCCCCTCGCGCGATTGATAGGCGGAAATCGCGGCTTCGGTCTTGCTGCCGAACACGCCGTCGGGGGTGCCAAGGTCATAGCCCTTGCGCGTCAGCAGCGTCTGCAATTCGATCCGCTCGTCCTTGGTGAAGCCGTAGCGATCGGGCGGGAAGGTGCCGCGCAGGGGGCCTGCGCCGTTGATGCGGTCCGACAGGTGGCCGACGCCCAGCCCGTATTTCTCGGCGTTGTTGTAGCGCAGGATCGCGCCGAAGTTGCGGAACACCAGGAATGCCGGCCCGCCGATGCCCGACGGCGCCAGGATCGACCCGGATGCGCTGGGCAGCCGGCCTCCGTTCGCAGGGGTCACCCCAAGCGAGGCCCAGTCCGACCGGGCGCTGCCCCGCCCGACCAGCGCGGGCGAGAACCCGGCGGGCAGGCGCACCTCGAGCCCCCAGGTTTCGCCGCGCCGCCAGCCGCTTTGCGACAGGTAACTTGCAGTCGATGCCAGCCCGTCGGTGGGATCGTCGGACCAGATGTCGCGCTGCCCGTCGCCACGGAAATCCACCGCGTACGCCTGGAAGGTGGTGGGGATGAACTGCGTGTGCCCCATGGCACCCGCCCAGCTTCCGGTCAGCCGGGACGCGGGAACATCGCCGCGCTGGATGATCCCAAGCGCCGCCAGCAGCTGCTTTTCGAAGAACTCGCCGCGCCGCCCGTCAAAGGCCAGGGTCGAGGTCGCCGACACCACGGGAATGTCGCCGCGCCGCGCGCCGTAATTGCTTTCCATGCCCCAGATCGCCGTGACCACCTGCGCGGGCACGCCGTAGCGCGCTTCGATCTCGCGCAGAAGGGCGCCGTGACGGGCCAGCATGGCGCGCCCCGTCGCCACCTTGGTGTCCGACGCGGCGATGGCAAAGTAGTCTTCCAGCGAGCGGGTGAATTCGGTCTGGCTGCGATCGCGGGTCACGACGCCGGGCAGGTAGCCGGCGCCCCGGAACCCGGCGTCCAGCGTCGCGGGGGTGATGCCCTGCGCCATGGCGCGGCCCCGGAAATTCGCGACCCAGGCGGTCCAGCCGGGGTTCGGTTGCGGCATCAGGTCCGGATCGGGCGCCCCCGCCCCCGAGCGCACAACGGCCCCGCCGCCGCACCCTGCCAGCAGCGCAAGCGCGCCGCCGCCCATGATCGCTGCCCGTCTGCCGATCTGTCTGTTGTCCTGCATGTCGCCTCGTCCCCCTTGTTTTTCGCGGGTGGTTTGTCTGCGCCACTGTGGCCAAAGCGGCGGGGCGCAGCAAGCGCCGCCGGCGGCGGCGACATCCTGCCGGGCGGCTTTCCGCGCAGCGCGGGGTCAGCTGCGGGGCGGGCGGCTTTTGTAGACGGGCAGCTGCCAGCCGAATGCCAGCGTTCCGGCGCGCGCCACGAAGGTGATCATCGCCCCGATCAGCGCGCCGCGCCCGGGCAGCATGCCGGTGCCTTCGGCCAGCAGCAGGGCGGCCGCGCCGAACAGCGCGCAGGTGGCATAGGGTTCGCCCTGTTTCAGCAGCAGCGGAACCTCGTTGGCGACCACGTCGCGCATCAGCCCGCCAAGGCAGCCCGTCATGACCCCCATCACCAGCACCAGCGGCCAGCCCAGCCCGGCGGCATAGGCGATCCCGGCGCCGGCGGGCACCGCGAAGCTGAGCGCGGCGGCATCCAGCCACAGGATCGCCCGCAGCCGGCTTTCCAGCAGATGCGCGCCGAAGAACACCGCGATGGCGGCGGCGCAGGCGACGGCAAGATAGGCGGGGTTCGCGATCCAGAGCACTTCGCGGTCAAGCAGCAGATCGCGCATGGTTCCGCCGCCAAGCGCGGTCAGGCAGGCCATGAAGCAAAAGCCGACGATGTCCAGCTGTGCCCGGCTGGCCACCAGCGCCCCGGTCAGCGCAAAGACCAGGACCGAGGCATAATCAAGGGCCGCGACCGGAGACACGCGCCGCCCCCGGGTTCAGCCCTTGACGGGCTTGAAGGGCGCCATTCCGGCGCGGGCCAGTTCGTCGGCGCGTTCGTTTTCGGGGTGCCCGGCGTGGCCCTTGACCCATTTCCAGGTGACCTCGTGGCGCTTTTGCGCCTCGTCCAGGCGCTGCCACAGCTCGGCGTTCTTGACCGGCTTCTTGGCGGCGGTCTTCCAGCCGTTGCGCTTCCAGCCGTGAATCCAGCCGGTGACGCCGTTCTTGACGTAGGCGCTGTCGGTGATCACCGTGATGCTGGACGGACGGGTGAGCGATTGCAGCGCCGAGATCGCCGCCATCAGTTCCATCCGGTTGTTGGTGGTGGCCGCTTCGCCGCCCGACAGCTCGCGTTGTTTGGTGACGGTCGCGCCGTCCATGGCGCGCAGCAGCACGCCCCAGCCGCCGGGGCCGGGATTGCCGGAGCACGCTCCGTCAGTATATGCGTAAAGATCAGTCATGGGCGACGACGCTTAGCCAGTTCGGGGTGATGGCGTCAAGCCTTTGCAGGCGCGCGCGCGGTCACACCAGCACGCCGAACAGCAGCAGCGCGACCACGGCGATGGTCATCGGCAGGCGCAGCTGCATCCACCAGCCGGGCGCGAGGCGCCAGCGCCAGAACTGCCAGTCCAGCGCCAGCAGGCCAAGATAGCCGAAGATCAGGTTCATACCCGCCGACACCGGCCCGCCGCCCGCCATCAGGAACGCCCACAGAGCCGGGATCACCGACAGCGCGTAGCAGATCGCCGCCCGCTCGCGCGGGGCCTTCGTGGCAAAGCCCCACAGCACGCCGGACATGAACGCAAGGATCACCGTCCCGTAGGACAGGTGCAGGTAAGGGGCGACAAAGCGCCCGCCCAGCAGGGACAGGCTGGCCTGGTAGGCGGGGTCGAAAACCAGGGTTACCGCGCTCCAGCCAAAGGGCAGCAGGCCGGCAAGCGCCAGCAGCAGGGCAGGGCGGGGCACGGCGCCCATGTCAGGCCCGGCCCAAGGCGGCGGGGGCCGAACCGGTCATGCCGGTTCCCGCAGCACGCGCGGCACCTTGAATTCGACGTTCTCGGTCGCGGTCTCGACGGTTTCGACATGCACGTCGAAGCGATCGCAGAAGGCGCCGATCACCTCGTCGATCAGCACCTCGGGGGCCGAGGCGCCGGCGGTCACGCCGACGGTCCTGATGCCTTCCAGCGCGCGCCAGTCGATGTCGCTGGCGCGCATCACAAGCTGGGCGTAGTTGCAGCCCGCCTTGCGCGCGACCTCGACCAGGCGGCGCGAATTCGATGAATTCGGCGCGCCCACCACCAGCAGCGCGTCGCAGTCGGGCGCGATGACCTTGACCGCGTCCTGGCGGTTGGTGGTGGCGTAGCAGATGTCTTCCTTGTGGGGGCCGACGATGGCCGGAAAGCGGGCCTCTAGCGCAGCGACGATGTCGACCGTGTCATCCACCGACAGCGTCGTCTGGGTGACGAAGGCAAGCCTTTCGGGGTCGCGCACCTGCACATGGGCCACGTCCGCGACGGTTTCCACCAGCAGCACCTCGCCATCGGGCAGCTGGCCCATGGTGCCGATGGTTTCGGGGTGGCCGGCATGGCCGATCATGATCATCTGCAGCCCGTTTTCATGGTGCCGGGCGGCTTCGATATGCACCTTGCTGACCAGCGGGCAGGTGGCATCGACATAGACCATCTTGCGCTGCGCGGCCTCGGCCGGGACCGCCTTGGGCACGCCATGGGCGGAAAAGATCACGGGGCGGTCGGGCGGACAGTCGGACAGTTCCTCGACAAAGACGGCGCCCTGGTCGCGCAGGCTGTCGACGACGAACTTGTTGTGGACGATCTCGTGCCGGACATAGACCGGCGCGCCCCATTTCTGCAGCGCCATCTCGACGATCTTGATGGCGCGGTCGACGCCCGCGCAGAATCCGCGCGGCGCGGCAAGGTAGAGGGTAAGCTTCTGGGCGGTCATTCGGGTCTCCTGTGCAGGTTCAGACCTAGGCGCAATCGGCGCCTGAATCCAGAGCGGCGTCGCGATGCCGCGGGGTGCGCGAAACCATGCCCATTCAGCCCCCGCCCGATGCCGCCGCGGTGGCCCAGGCAAGCGCGATGTAGCGCCCGGTCTTGGCGATGGTGACAAGCACCAGGAACACGGCCCAGTGGGTGCGCATGACCCCCGCGATCACCGTGAACGCATCGCCCAGCGGCGCCCAGCTGAGCAACAGCGTCCAGACGCCCCAGCGCGCATAGACCCGCTTGGCCCGGTCCAGCTGTGCCTCAGTCACCGGGAACCAGCGGCGGTGGCGGTAGTGTTCCAGCCACGTTCCCAGCAGGTAGTTCAGCACCGCGCCCAGCACGTTGCCGACGCTGGCGACCAGCACGACCAGCGGCAGCGGCGCCGCATTGCCCAGCTGGACGCCGATGAACACCAGTTCGGACTGGAACGGCAGTATCGTCGCCGCCCCGAAGGCGGCAAGGAAAAGGCCGCCAAGCGCGGCGGCCTCAGGCAGCATGGGCGCGGATCCTCATCCCCATGGAAGCCGCGGCCCTGCCACCGGTTCCATCAGCGCGGCGCGCTTGCGGCGACCTCGAAGTTGCGCTCTGCCTGCTGTTCGCGCGGGGGGCGGCCGATGACGTCACGCAGCTCGTCCAGTTCGATGAAATTGTCGGCCTGGCGGCGCAGTTCATCGGCGATCATCGGGGGCTGGCTGCGGATGGTCGACACCACCGACACGCGCACGCCCTGGCGCTGCAGCGATTCCACCAGCGGGCGGAAATCGCCATCGCCCGAGAACAGCACGATGTGATCGACGCGCGGCGCAAGCTCCATGGCATCGACCGTCAGCTCGATGTCCATGTTGCCCTTGACCTTGCGGCGACCCTGGCTGTCGGTGTATTCCTTGGCCGGCTTTGTCACCATGGTGAAGCCGTTGTAGTGCAGCCAGTCCACCAGCGGCCGGATGGGCGAATATTCGTCATTTTCCAGAAGCGCGGTATAGTAGAAGGCGCGCACCATCTTGCCGCGCCGCACGAATTCCTGCCTGAGCAGTTTGTAATCGATGTCGAACCCCAGCGCCTTGGCGGCGGCGTACAGGTTCGAGCCATCGATGAACAGCGCCAGCCGTTCGTCCTTGTAAAACATAAAATGTCCTTTCAGCAATTGGCCGCGCGGCATAATCCGTGAGTGAGCAATGGGCCGCGTGGCCGATCCGGGAATATTATTGTTTTCGCCGGAGGCTTCAACCCGGGCGGTCTGGCCAAAAGGATAGTGCAGGCATGACTTTTGAACAAGAAATGTTGATCGCCTTAGGCGCGAACATGCCATCTGCACATGGCGGTCCGGTTGAAACGCTGCGCGCGGCGCTGGAAGCGCTGCAAAGTGGGGGCGTCAGCTTGCGCAAGGTGGGGCGGTTCTACGCCACGCCGTGCTTTCCCAAGGGGGCCGGGCCCGATTACGTCAACGCCTGCGCCAGCGTGACGACGCGGCTTGCTCCGGCCCGGCTGCTGGACCTGCTGCATTCGATCGAAGCGGCCTGCGGGCGGGAACGCGACGTGCGCTGGGGCGCGCGCAGCCTTGATCTGGATCTGCTGGCGGCGGGGCAGGACATCCTGCCCGACCTTGCCGGCTACGCGGCCTGGCGCGACCTGCCGCCCGAAGCGCAGCGCCAGCGCGCCCCGGACCGGCTTGTGCTGCCCCATCCGCGGATGCATGAGCGGGCCTTCGTGCTGGTGCCGCTGATGGATGTCGCCCCCGACTGGCGCCACCCGGTCAGCGGGCTGACGGTGCGGCAGATGCACGACGCGCTGCCTGCCGAGCTGCGCGCCGAAGTCAAGCCCTTTTGAGCGAATCGCGCTTGTCATCCCGGGTCATCCACGTTACGTGTCGTCTTTCTGACGGCTAACCGGATAGGTGATACGTACATGGCCCGCGTGACGGTAGAAGATTGCGTCGACAAGGTTCCGAACCGCTTCGAGCTGGTGATGCTCGCCGCGCATCGCGCGCGCGAAATCGCCTCTGGCAGCGCGATTACGGTGGACCGCGACAACGACAAGAACCCGGTCGTCTCGCTGCGCGAGATCGCCGAAGAAACCCAGTCTGCGGATGAACTTCGCGAGCGTCTGATCGAATCGCACCAGACCCAGATCGAAGTGGACGAGCCCGAAGATGACAGCATGGCGCTGCTGATGGGTTCCGAACAGGACAAGCCCGCCGAAGACGACATGTCCGAGGAAAAACTGCTGCGCGCGCTGATGGAGGCGCAAGGAGAGAGCTGAGGCTCGCCGTTGCGGGCCTGATTGAGGATTGACGCCCATGATCGCGTCGGAAGACCTGGTTGCGCTGGTCCGCAACTACAATCCCAAGACGAACGAGACCCTGATCCGCGCGGCCTATGATTTCGGCCGCGCGATGCATGACGGGCAGATGCGCCATTCGGGCGAGCCCTATTTCACGCATCCCGTCGCCGTTGCCGCCATCCTGACCGAGCAGCAGCTGGACGATGCGACCATCATCACCGCCCTTCTGCACGACACGATCGAAGACACCCGCGCGTCCTACAAGGACATCGCGGCGCGCTTTGGCCATGACGTGGCCGAACTGGTCGACGGTGTCACCAAGCTGACCAACCTGCAGCTGTCCAGCTCGGAAACCAAGCAGGCGGAAAACTTCCGCAAGCTGTTCATGGCCATGTCCAAGGACCTGCGGGTGATCCTGGTCAAGCTGGCCGACCGGCTGCACAACATGCGCACCATCAAGGCGATGCGCCCCGAAAAGCAGGTGCAGAAGGCGCGGGAGACCATGGATATCTATGCGCCGCTGGCCGGGCGCATGGGCATGCAGTGGATGCGCGAGGAACTCGAGGATCTGGCGTTCCGGGTGCTCAACCCCGAGGGGCGCGCCAGCATCATCCGGCGCTTCATCAACCTGCAAAAGGAAACCGGCGACGTCATCCACCGCATCACCGGCGACATGCGCGATGAACTGGAACGCGCCGATATTGACGCCGAGGTGTTCGGCCGGGCCAAGAAACCCTATTCGATCTGGCGCAAGATGCAGGACAAGGGCGTCGGGTTCTCGCGGCTGTCCGACATCTACGGTTTTCGCGTGATCACCCGGTCGGAAATGGATTGCTACCGCGCCCTGGGGGTCATCCACCAGCGCTGGCGCGCCGTGCCCGGGCGGTTCAAGGATTACGTCAGCCAGCCCAAATCCAACGGCTACCGGTCGATCCACACCACCGTGTCGGGCCGCGACGGCAAGCGGGTCGAGGTGCAGATCCGCACCCGCCAGATGCATGACGTGGCCGAAACCGGCGTCGCGGCGCATTGGTCGTACCGCGATGGCGAACGGTCGGAAAACCCCTTTGCCGTCGATCCCGCGCGCTGGATCGCCTCGCTGACCGAACAGTTCGACAGCGAACAGGATCACGACGAATTTCTCGAAGCGGTCAAGCTTGAGATGTATTCGGACAAGGTGTTCTGCTTCACGCCCAAGGGCGATGTGGTGAAGCTGCCGCGCGGGGCGACGCCGCTGGATTACGCCTATGCGATCCACACGCGCATCGGGTCGGCCTGCGTCGGGGCCAAGGTAGACGGTATCCGCGTGCCGCTCTGGACCCGGCTCAAGAACGGCCAGTCGGTCGAGATCATCACCGCCGAAGGGCAAACCCCGCAGGCCACCTGGCTGGATATCGCCACCACCGGCAAGGCCCGCACCGCCATCCGCCGCGCCCTGCGCGAGGCGGGGCGCGAACGGTTCATGCGCCTGGGCGCGGAACTGGCGCGATCGGCCTTTGAACACCTGGGCAAGAAGGCCACCGACAAGGTGCTGGAAAAGGCCGCCGGCACGCTGCGCATCAACGGGCGCGAGGATCTGCTGGCGCGCCTTGGCAGCGCCGAGATCACCACCCGCGAAGTGGTTCACGCGGTCTATCCCGAACTGGACAACGCCCGCGGCGCCGAAGTCGACGCCCGGCGCGCCGTCGTCGGGCTGGAACCGGGGCAGGGGTTCACCCGCGCGCGCTGCTGCCAGCCGCTTCCGGGGGAACGCATCATCGGCATCACGCAGCGCGGCAAGGGCGTGTATGTCCACGCCATCGATTGCGATTCGCTTGCCACATGGGAAGACCAGCCCGAACGCTGGGTCGACCTGCGCTGGGAAGAAGGCGCCCACCCCGCAGCCTATGACGCCACGCTGGAACTGACCATCGGCAACGATGCGGGGGTCCTGGGGCGGGTCTGTTCGCTGATCGGGGAACGGCTGGCGAATATCTCCGATCTCGATTTCCTGGACCGCAAGCCTGATTTCTTCCGGATTCGGATGGATGTCGAATTCCGCGATGTCGAACATCTGCATTCGGTGATTTCCGCGCTTGAGGCGGAAAGCGATGTGGCCTCGGTGCACCGCCGCAGGGATGCCTCGCTTGGGGCGGTGCCTGCGGCGGCCGAATAGGCTGGCTCCCGGGGGGATCCGCGCTAGGGTCACGGCAGAGACGCCACGTTGGGGACGTGGCCAGAGGCCGGCGGCCGGTTCGGCGCCGAAACATGTAGCGCGGCGGCCTGGCGCGGGCGGCCGCAGAACGAACGGACGGGACGCGCGTTCAACCGCCGCGACAGCCGGCCATTCCCGAGTCTGGTGCGCGACCTGTT
>CAXICP010000091.1:0-9779 GCA_964022595.1 uncultured Salipiger sp. | reverse complement strand
CCCGGCCTGCTGGAGGGGGTGGTGCAGACCACCGCCCCGCTGGCGGAACGGGGGCACCCGCGGCTGACCTGGGTCCGCGTCGCGCCGCCGCGGGGGCTGGTGCAGGGCGACGCGCGACGCCTGCGCCACGTGCTGCTGAACCTCGTGTCCAACGCCGTCAAGTTCACCCGCGACGGGCGGATCGACATCGAGGTCGAGCGCATCGGCGGCGAAAACGGGACCATCGAATTTCGCGTGCTCGACACCGGCATCGGCATCGCCGAGGCAGACATTGACCGGATCTTCGCCGATTTCGAAACGCTTGATTCCTCTTACGCGCGCGAAACCGCCGGCACCGGGCTTGGGCTTGGCATCGCGCAGCGGTTCACGCGGCTGATGGGCGGCAGCATCGGGGTCGAAAGCGAACCGGGCGAGGGCAGCCTTTTCTGGGTCCGCCTGCCGCTGCCCTGCGCGCAGCGCCCCGCCGCGCTTGCCGATCCGGCCCCGGGCGGCAGCGCGGCGCTGCCCGGCCCGCTGGAAATCCTGGTGGTCGAAGACAATGAAATCAACCAGTTCATCCTGTGCCAGATGCTTGGGTCCGAAGGCCATCGCATCACCCTTGCCGACAATGGCCGGGCCGGTGTCGCCCGCGCCGCCGAACGCCGCTTCGACATCATCCTGATGGATATTTCCATGCCCGAGATGGACGGCGCCACCGCCGCGCGGCTGATCCGTGGCGGCGACGGAGCATCGGCCCGCAGCCCCATCGTGGCGCTGACCGCCCATGCCTTCCCCGAAGAGCGCGCCCAGTTCGAAGAGGCGGGTATGTTCGCCTGCCTGACGAAGCCGATCGACAAGGCGCTTTTGCTGCCCACCATCGCCGATGCGTTGCATCAAACCCGCACCGACACCGGTCGGGCGGACCCGGCGGCGCTGGACGCGGCTTTGGTGGATCAGCTTCTTGCCGATCTGCCCGGTCTCGCCGCCGGCCCGCTGCTGTCCCGCTTTCGCGACGAGACCGGCCGCGAAATCGCGCGCATCGCGCGGCTGGACCCGGCGGATCCCGACCTGCTTGGCAGCGTGCACCGCTGCGCCGGGTCCTGCGGGACCTTCGGGCTTGTCGCACTGCGCGACGCGCTTCGCGAGATCGAGGCCGGCATCAAGCGCGCCTCCCCTCCGGACCGGGCGACCCTCAGCGCCCTGCCGGACCTGTGGCGCCAGGGCGACACGGCGCTGTCCGATCACCTGGAACGGCGCTCGGCGGCGTGACGGGAGGCGCTGTGCCCTCGCACCCGGGCGCGCGCTGTGGTTAGATCGCCAAAACGACAGGAGAGGCTTGATGGCGGATCTGGAACGGCGCATCGCGCAGGGGCGCGCAGACATGCCCGCGGACATGGTGCTGCGCGGCGGCAGGATGCTGGACCTCGTGACCGGCGAGCTGCTGGAAGGCGATGTCGCGATCTGCGGCGATGTCATCGTGGGCACGCTGGATCACTACGACGGCGCGCGGGTGATCGACGTGACAGGGCTGATCCTCGTGCCCGGCTTCATCGACACGCATCTGCACATCGAAAGCTCGCTGGTCACCCCGTTCGAATTCGACCGCTGCGTCACCCCGCGCGGCGTCACCACGGCGATCTGCGATCCGCACGAAATCGCCAACGTGATCGGGGCCGACGGCATCCGCTATTTCCAGCAGGCCAGCGAACACACGCTGATGGACATCCGCGTGCAGCTGTCGTCCTGCGTGCCGTCGACCCACATGGAAACCGCCGGCGCCGAGCTTCTGGCAGCCGATCTGCGGGACCTCATGGCGCATCCTTCGGGGATCGGGCTGGCGGAATTCATGAACTATCCGGGCGTGATCCACCGCGATCCGCAGGCCATGGAAAAGCTGCGCCTGTTCGAAGGCCGCCACATCGACGGCCATTGCCCGCTGCTGTCAGGGCGCGACCTGAACGCCTATGTCGCCGCCGGCATCCGCACCGAACACGAGGCGACAAGCGCGCCCGAGGCGCTGGAAAAGCTGCGCAAGGGAATGCGCGTGCTGATCCGCGAGGGGTCGGTCAGCAAGGACATGCACGCCCTCCAGCCGCTGCTGACGGAACGCACCTCGCCCTACATGTGCCTGTGCACCGATGACCGCAACCCGCTGGACATCGACGAACACGGGCACCTTGATTACATGATCCGCACCATGATCGCGCTGGGAACGCCTCCGCTTGCGGCCTATCGCGCCGCCAGCCTGTCGGCCGCAGAAGCGTTCGGGCTGAAGGATCGCGGCATCATCGCCCCCGGCAAGCGGGCCGACATCGTGGCGATCGACAGCCTGGAAGGGTGCCATGCGCAGCTGGTCCTGGCCGCGGGCGTGCCGGTGGACGATGCCGCCTTTGCCGCGCGCGGCACGGTGGCCCCGGTGGGGCGGCAGTCGGTCAAGGCCCCTGCCCTGACGCCCGAGCAGTTCCGCGCCACCGCCAACCGCGAGGAAACCGACGTGATCGGCATCCGCGAGGGGCAGATCCTGACCGATCACCTGCACGAAACCGTGCCCATCGCCGATGGCGACAAGCGCCCCGACCCGGCGCGCGATCTTGTCCGCATCGCAATTGCCGAACGCCATGGTCGCAACGGCAACGTGGCGACCGGCTTCGTGCGGGGGTTCGGGTTGACGTCGGGGGCGATCGCCTCGACCGTCTGTCACGACCATCACAACATCGCCTGCGTGGGGATCGATTACGCCGACATGGCCCTTGCCGCGAACCGCCTGTCGCAGATCGAGGGCGGATTCGTCGTGGTCCGCGATGGCCGGGTGCTCGCCGAACTTGCCCTGCCCGTCGCCGGCCTGATAAGCCTTGCGCCCTTCGAAGAGGTGCGCGACCGGCTGGTCGAACTGCGCGCCGCGGCAAGGGATCTTGGCGTCACGCTGGAAGAGCCGTTCCTGCAGCTTGCCTTTCTTGCGCTGCCGGTGATCCCATCGCTGAAGATCACCGACCGGGGCATGGTCGACGTGCTGAAATTCGAAATCATCCCCGGCTGATCAGCCGCATCTTTCGTATTCAAGCGTCACCGGCCCGGAATCAGGGCTGCTTTGCGTGCGGATCAGGGTCGCGCCATCCGGCGACAGCGCCAGCGTCACGTCGCGCCCCCAGCTCATGCCTTCGCCGGTGAAACCGTAGCTTGCGGTGATGCGGCGACACCTCGTCCACCTCGTCCAGCCGGGCGTGGGATTCGTAGAACCCCAGCATCTCGGACGACACCAGCATCGCCCCCTTGGCATCGGGGCGGGTCACGTCGCAATCGGTGCGGGTCAGGCCCCAGCGGCCGCGCATTTCGGCGGGAATGTCCGTGCCCGTCACCTCGGGTGCCCTTTGCACATGGCAAAAGGTCAGCTGGGCAAGCGACAACAACGCCGCGGGAAGAACGAAATCTCGGATCATGCGGGCCAAACGTGACGGCCCCGCAGAGGTTCCCGGACTTACAGGCGGCCCAGCAATTCGGGGGTGGGCCAGCCATCCGCGGGCAGGCCAAGTTTCGCCTGCATGTCACGCACCGCTGCCCGCGTGCCGGCGCCCAATATGCCGTCGATCGCGCCCACGTCATAGCCCCGCGCCGCCAGCGCCGCCTGCAACGCCTTCATCTGCGCATCCCCCAGCCCCGGCGATGGCGCCCCCGCGTCGTAGACCGGCGCCCCTTGCAGGCGGGTGGCGAAATAGGCGGCGGTGGTCACATAGGTAAAGCTTTGGTTCCATTCGAAGAAGACGCGAAAATTGGGATAGGCGATGAAGGCCGGGCCGCCCTTGCCCTGCGGCAGCAGGATCGACGCATCCAGCCGCGCGTCATCCAGCGCCCCGTCGCGCGCGCGCACCCCCAGCCGTTCCCATTCGGCGACGGTCAGCGTGGTTTCCAGCCCGGTGCGCGACCAGTCGATACCGGGCGGAAGCGTCACCTCTTGCAGCCACGGCTCGCCGTAGCGCCAGCCAAGGCTTGCCAGCATCTTCGCCCCCGACATCAGCGCATCGGGCGCCGAGGTCTTGAGCCGGACATGCCCGTCCCCGTCGCCGTCAACGCCGTTTTCCAGGATGTCGCGGGGCAGCATCTGCACCTGCCCGATCTCGCCGGCCCAGGCGCCGGTGGTGGTGGCGGGATCGAAATCGCCCTGCTCGTAAAGCTGCAGCGCGGCGAAAATCTGCGGGCGAAAGATTTCCGGGCGGCGGCAATCATGCGCCAGCGTCGCCAGCGCGTTCAGCGTGTTGAAATCACCCTGAAAGGCGCCGTAATCGGTTTCGAACGCCCAGAACGCCAACAGCACCCCGCGCGAGATGCCGAAATCGCGCTCGATCCGCGCAAAGACCTCGTCAAGGCGTTGCCCCAGGGCGCGCCCCCGGTCCAGCCGGTCCTGGCTGATCAGCTTGCGCGAAAATTCGATGAACGGGGTCTGAAAGATGCCCTGCCCCCGGTCCCGTTGCAGCACAGCCGGGTCCTGCCGCACGCCCGACAGGAACCGGTCGACCGTGTCCGGGGCATGGCCAAGCGCGACGGCCTCGCCCCGCACCCCCTTCAGAAAGGAATCAAAGCTGCCCCCGCAGCCCGCCTGCTGCCCGAACGCGGGCGCTCCGCCGCACGTCAGCGCAAGCAAAAGAAGAGTTGCCCGCATGTCACCCTCGTTCCCAGTGTGCCCGATACCCTAGCAAGCGCCGCGGCGAACACAACCAGCGGCTCGTTGCTCACGTTTTTGTTTTGTTCACACACTCTACCCGCTTCTTAAAGATTTCTTTAGAACTAAGGCAGAATAACGAAGCACTACAGGCAAGTTTCAAAAAAGGAGGCAAGGACGGTGCGAATTCTGATCGTGGAAAGCAACGAGACGCTGTCGACCGTCTGGCGCCTTCATCTTGAACGCACCGGGGCGGACGTGCATGTCGCGCATACCCAGGATCAGGCAACCAACCTGCTGCTGAAGCTCGACCCGCAGGTGATCGTTCTGAACCTTGTGCTGGAAGAAGGCAGCGCGCTGGCGGTCGCCGATTTCGCCAGCTACCGGCGCCCGGACGCCCGGGTGATCTTTGTCACCAGCACGTCGTTCTTTTCGGACGGGTCCATCTTTCGCCATTGCGCGAATGCCTGCGCCTACCTGCCCGTGGCAACCGCGCCGTCGGACCTGGCGGCGATGGTCGAACATTACGGGCAGGCGGCGGTCTAGGGTCAGGCGGGGTTCAGCGCCTCGCGCCCGTGCGGCGCGTCCAGGTCCAGGTCGGGGCCGACAGGGACGATCCGGTTGGGATTGATCATGTCGTGGCTGTAATAGTAATGGCGGCAGATGTGGTCGAACCGCACCGTTTCGGCCACGCCCGGCCATTGGTACAATTCGCGCGTATAGGCCCACAGGTGCGGGTAATCGACGATGCGCCGCCGGTTGCACTTGAAATGGCACTCATACACCTTGTCAAAGCGGATCAGCGTGGTGAACAGGCGCCAGTCGGCTTCGGTGATGCGGTCCCCCACAAGGTAGCGCTGGCGCGACAGGCGATCCTCGACCCAGTCAAGCGTGTCGAACAGCGGGCCGACGGCCTTGTCATAGGCTTGCTGCGCGGTGGCGAACCCGGCCTTGTAGACCCCGTTGTTGACCGTGTCATAGACGCGAGTGTTGACAGTTTCGATCTGCTCGCGCAGCGCCTCGGGCCAGTAGTCATCGGTGTTGCCGGTGATGCCGTCGAAGGCCGAATTGAACATACGGATGATCTCGGCGCTTTCGTTGGACACGATGGTCTTGTCCTTGCAATCCCACAGCACCGGCACGGTCACGCGCCCTGACATTTCGGGATCGACGCGCAGGTAGACGTCGCGCAGGTGGTCCAGCCCTGCCAGCCCATCGCCCGTGGCCCCGGGGAAATCGGTGCCAAAGCTCCAGCCCTCGGACAGCATCTCGGGGTGAACGACGCTGACGCCGATGATGTCTTCCAGCCCCTTGAGGGCGCGGAAGATCAGCGTGCGATGCGCCCAGGGACAGGCGTAGCTGACGTAAAGATAATAGCGGTTCGCTTCGGCCGGAAAGCCGCGATCGCCGCTGGGGCCGCGGCTGCCGTCCGGGGTGATCCAGTTGCGAAAGCCCGTGGTCCAGCGGTCGAAACTGCCGTCTTTCGTGGTGTAGTCCCAGCGATCGTGCCACTGGCCGTCCTTGAGATAGCCCATCATGTCCTCCATGCGTTTGCACGAAAACTAGGCGATACGCGGCGCGGGGCAATTCCGGGCGCGCGCGCAGGCCCCCCGCGTGGGCGCACAGCCCGGTATGTCAGCGCCGCCCCGCGTTCAGCTTCGATGCAAGATCGACCAGTTCGACCAGCGAACGGATTTCCAGCTTTTCCAGGATGCGGGCGCGGTGGTGGTCGACGGTGCGCGGGCTGATCCCCAGCGCGTTGCCGATTTCCTTGCTGGACACTTCGGCGGGAAAGGCGACCATGCGATCGACGATTTCTTCCTCGCGGGCGGTAAGGCGGGAGAACCGCGCGCCAAGGTCGCGCTGGCGTTTCAGCGCCGCCTGCTTGTCCAGCGCCATCTTCTGCGCGATTTCGATCCGGGCAACGAGCGCGGACTGGCGGAACGGCTTTTCAAGGAAATCCACCGCCCCGGCGCGGATCGCCTGCACCGATTCCGGCACGCCGCCGTGCCCGGTGATGAAGATCACCGCAAGCGGGCTGTCCTGCCCGTTCAGCACGGCCTGAAGTTCCAGCCCGTTCATCCCGGGCATCCCGTAATCAAGCACCAGGCAGGCCGCCGTCTCGCCGTCATAGGCGTCCAGAAAGGCCCGCGCCGAGGCATAGGCGCTGACGGTGAACCCCCGCTGCCCCAGCGCCCGGGTCAGCGACGTGCGTATGTCCTGGTCGTCATCCACGATGAAGACCGCAGGCGTTGCCTGTGTCATGGCCTGATGATCGCTACCTGTCCCCACGGCAGCGACCCTACACGCCCGCCCCCCGGGATGTCACCGGAAAACTGAATGTTGTCAGGCCGTCGGGGGCTGGTCGGCGCTGGCCTGCAACGTAAAGCAGAACATCGCCCCGCAGGGGGTGCGCGGCTGGTGCCACAGCCGCCCGCCGTTGGCCTGGCAGATGGACTGGCAGATCGACAGGCCAAGCCCCATGCCGGCGGCCTTGGTCGTTTCGAATTCGGTGAAAAGGCTGACGCCCGGCGCCACCCCCGGCCCGGTGTCCGACACGCAGACGCTGACCTGCGCGCCCTCGCGCCGCGCCTCGACGATCACCCGGCGGTCGTCGCCGTCGCCCTCGGCCACCGCTTCGATGGCGTTGCGCATCAGGTTCACCAGCACCTGCGCGATCTGCAGCCGGTTGGCGTTGACGCAGGGCAGATTGCCCAGGTCGGCGATCACCTCGACCCCGGCGGCGCGCGATTCCGCGCTAATCAGCCGGCTGGTCTGGGCCACCAGTTCGGACAGGTCGAAATCGGTCTGGATGCCTTCGTCGCGGCGGATGAAACTGCGCAGCGCCTTGATGATCTCGCCCGCGCGCAGCGCCTGTTCGGCGATCTCGTCCAGCGTCTCGCGCAGGCCGTGATCCACGCCCGACATCTGTTCCACCGCGAAAAGCGCGCTGTCGGCGTTCTGCGCGATGGCGGTCAGGGGCTGGTTCAGTTCACGTGCAAGCCCGGCGGCCACCTGCCCCATGGTGTTGTCGCGCGACAGGTTGGACAGGTCCTTGGACAGCTCGGCCACCTGGTCTTCGGTGTGCTTGGCCTGGGTGATGTCATCCATCGTCAGCACCACGTGCAACGGCCGGCCTTCCTGATTGAAGATCAGGATGGCGTTCACCGACGTCCAGATGCCCTTGCCGTCGCGCCGCTGGCAGCGCATTTCCTGGTTCACCTCGCGCGGGGCGCCGTGCTGTTCGGCGCCGAACAGCAACACCGGGGGTTCCTTGGGATCGCCCAGTTCGGCAAAGGTCATGCGCCCCAGCTCGCCGGCGGAATAGCCGGTGATTTCGCAGAATTTCTCGTTCACCCGCAAGAAGCGCCCGGTCGCGGCGTCGATCTGCGCCATCCCGCGCGAGGTCAGCTGGAAGGTGCGCCCGTATTCCAGTTCGGTTTCCCGGCGCGCGGCGATCTGCTGCATCAGCGTGCGGTTGGCGTTTTCAAGTTCCTGATAGGTGGCGGGCAGCGGCTCGGACGGGTCAAGTTCGCCCTGCGCCACCAGCGCCGAGCGCACGGCGAAGGCGCGCACCGGCTTGTGGATGTAATTGGCCAGCGCCAGCCCGCAGATGCCGGTGATCCCCGCCACCAGCGCGGCGATCCAGATGTTGGTCTGCCGGTTCTGCTTGATGGCAGCGGTGAAATCGCTTTCGGGGGCATAGGCGGCGATGGTCCAGGGCAGCTTGTCGCTGATCGGCGGCATGACCACGGCGACATAGGTTTCGCCGCCGTAATTGAACTGCGACAGGGTTTCGGTGCGCACCGGGATGCGCCCGCCGGCCATCAGGCGGGCAAAGGCGGCGCGCGCGATGGGATCGTGGATCTGGCCGATATCGACGAAACGCAAGGTGCCGTCCGCGTCTTCGGTCTTGAGCAGGTCCTGATCGGGGTGGGCGATCACGTCGCCGTTGGAATGGATGATCAGCGCGCGCCCGGTCGAGCCGATGCGCAGATTGGCCAGGAAATCCGAGATGTCGCTGATTTCGATATCCACGCCGACGATGCCGCGCACCCCGTCCGGGCCATCCAGCACAGGCGATGCCAGCGTGATCCCCGGCTGGCGCGACGAGAAAAAGATATAGGGGTCGGTCCAGATGGTCGTCATCTCGTCGCGGGCCCGAACGTACCACGGGCGCTCGCGCGGCTCGTAGGTGTCGGTGGGGTCGAACTGCCGCTCGACCACGTCGAAATCATCGTCGCGCCAGATCAGTTCGGTGGTGCGGGTGTCGCCGTCGCGCCGGATGATCTTGGTGCGGAACGGCCCCGGCCCGTCAGAGCGCATGACATAGACGAATTCGCCTTCCTCGCTGCCGTAATACACCCCCGCGAACTGCGGCGCGAGCTGCAGTTGCTGGTAGAGCAGCTGTTCCATCAGCTCGGGCACGTCGCTGGCGATCACCCGGTCCTGGGCCAGCCGCGCCGACAGCTCCGCCGCGCCGCGCGCCGGGCGCAGGAAGCCGCGCGAGTGGGCGATGGTGTTCGTGCCCACATCGCTGAGCAATTCACGGGCGTGGTCCAGCAGCGCCCTTTCGGACGTGACATAGGACGAGAACACCACCGCGAGAACCGCAAGGAACTGCAACCCCGCCAGGCCGACCGCCAGCATTGCCCCAAGTGATGTGCGCATCCGTCCCCCCGCGGCCCCGGGCCGTCTGCCCAAGGGGGTTATAGCCCCATCCCCCGGTTCAAGGCAGCCCCGGATTTCACCTTTGCGCGGCCTGCCAGTCCGGGTGGATCCACGGCGCGCGATTGTCCGGCGCAAGCGGCGTGCGCCCAAGGATGTGGTCCGCCGCCTTTTCGCCGGTCATGATCGACGGCGCGTTGAGGTTGCCGTTGGTGATGCGCGGAAAGATCGAACTGTCCGCAAGGCGCAGCCCGTCCACCCCGATCACGCGGCATTCCGGGTCGACCACCGCGCCGGGATCGTCGCGCCGCCCCATGCGGGCGGTGCCGCAGGGGTGATAGGCGCTTTCCACGTGGTCCTTGATGAAGGCGTTCAGATCGTCATCGCTTTGCGCATCGATGCCCGGCTGAATTTCCTTGCGGTAATAGGGCGCGAACGCCTCTTGCGCGAAGATCTCGCGTGTGAGGCGAATACAGGC
>CAXICP010000090.1:0-9786 GCA_964022595.1 uncultured Salipiger sp. | reverse complement strand
TCGTCGAATTCGTGGTTGCCCACGGTCATCGCGTCATAGCCCATCTTGTTCATCATCTCGGCGGCAAGCTGGCCCTTGTAATAGGTGTAAAACAGCGTGCCCTGGAACTGGTCGCCCCCATCCACCAGGATGTAGTTGTCCAGCCGCGCCTTGGCATCGTCAAGCGCGGTGATCAGCCGGGCCGAGCCGCCAAAGCATTCGCCCGCCGCGTTGTCCTCTTCGCCGCAGGTCGAATCATACTTGCTGATCGGCTCGAAGCGGGAATGGAAGTCATTGGTGTGCAGGATCGTCAGCGCGTAATCGGCGCTGGCGGTCGCGGCGGTCAGCGCAAGCGCCGCTGCCGTGGACAAAAGACGGAACGTCATCGGTGAAACCTCTCTGCGGTGTTTTGTGACGGAATTGTTGCAACGCCTGCGCGAGACTGTCAAAGCAGCGTTTCACCTGACGCAACGCCCGATGGCGCCCCGGCGGGGCCGCTGCCCGATCAGGGGCAGGAACGCGGTGCGAAAATTTCTTTGTTAACCAAGACATCGGCGGCGCAACGCGCTAGGATTCGGGGGAAACCTGTCTTCCTGTCGAAAGGTCGCCGACGCCATGAACCGCCTGATCCTTGCTTCCGTCCTGTCCGTGTTCGCCGTCTCGGCCCAGGCTGCCACGATCGCCTATAGTGACATTTCGGACTATTCGATCGCGACCAACAACCAGATCGGCTTTACGACCGAGAATTTCGAGGGCCTGCCAGACTCGGACGACGGCGCGCCCACGATCAGCTTCGACTGGGGCACCGTAAGCGAAATCGACGGCACCAACCTTGTCTATGTCCACGCCTATTCCAACATGCCCGGCACGCAGCCCGCCGCGCTGGGAAGCGACAGCGCGCTTTGGTATTACGACAACGGCGCCAGCCTGCTGGAACTGGTGTTCAACACCGAGGTGACGGCCCTAAGCTTCTACCTGTCGTCGGACGATTCATCGGACATCACCGTAACGCTGAACACGGGCGACGTGCAGACCGCGGCGTCGGCCAGCAGCGATCCGACCTTCTTCGGGCTGGTCAGCGACACGCCGTTCAGCTCGCTGACGCTGGGCGCGGCCGGATCGCCCGCCATCGGCATCGACCTGATGAAATTCGGCACCGTTCCCGCCCCCGTGCCGCTGCCCGCCTCGGGCGTGCTGCTGATGGCGGGGCTGGGTGCGCTGGCCCTGCGCCGCCGCCGCAAGGCCGCCTGACAGAACCCTCCGGCGCCGCCGCGCCCGTCAGGGATTGACCGGCGCGCCGAAGGGCGGCATTCCGGGGCCATGCTGATCTACAAGATCCTGAGGCCCGGGGAATGGGCCACCCTGCAACAGACCGGAGAGACGATGGGCGCGCCCATCGACGTTTCTGACGGCTATGTGCATTTCTCGACCCTGGATCAGGTGCGCGAGACCACCGCAAAGCATTTCGCCGGCGAGCCGGGGCTGTTCGTGCTTGCCTTTGACACCGACACGCTGGGCGATGCGCTGAAATGGGAACCCTCGCGCGGGGGGGCGCTTTTCCCGCATCTTTACGCGCCGCTGCGGCTGGCCGACGTGCGCTGGTCGCGCCCGCTGCCGCTGGGCATGGGCGGGCACATGTTTCCCGACGACATGACATGAAACTGGTGGAACGCGCCGGGCTGGCGCTGATGCACCGGCTGGACCCGGAAACCGCCCATGGCCTTGCGCTGAAGGCGCTGTCGGCAGGGCTGGCACCGCTGCCCGGGACGATCACGTCGGACCGGCTGCGCTGCTGCGTGGCGGGGCTGCGCCTGGCCAACCCGCTGGGCCTTGCCGCCGGGTTCGACAAGAACGCCCAGGCGCTGGCGCCGCTGGCCCGCGCCGGGTTCGGGCTGATCGAAGTGGGCGCCGTGACCCCCCGCCCCCAGTTCGGCAACCCCAGACCCCGGCTGTTCCGCCTGCCCGAGGACCGCGCCGTCATCAACCGCTTCGGTTTCAACAATCGCGGCATGCAGGACGTGCTGCCCCGGCTTGCGGCGCGCCCTGCGGACATGGTGCTGGGGCTGAACCTTGGCGCCAACAAGGACAGTGACGAGCGCGCCGAGGATTTCGCCCGCGTGCTGACCACCTGCGGCGCGCATCTGGATTTCGCCACGGTCAACGTCAGTTCCCCCAACACCGAACGCCTGCGCGACCTTCAGGGCAAGGCGGCGCTGACGGCGCTGCTGGGCCGCGTGATGGCGGCGCGCGACGCTGCCGGGCTGACGCTTCCGGTGTTTCTGAAGATCGCGCCGGACCTGGACGAATCCGGGCTGGCGGACGTGGCCGAGGTGGCCACCGGGTCGGGCGTGGCGGGGGTGATCGCCACCAACACCACGCTGGCGCGCGACGGGCTGCGCTCGGCCCGCAGGGACGAGGCGGGCGGGCTGTCCGGCGCCCCGCTGTTCGAGCGGTCGACGCGGGTGCTGGCGCGCTTGTCGCAGCTGACGGATGGCGCGCTGCCGCTGATCGGCGTGGGCGGCGTGGCCTCGGGGGCGGATGCCTATGCCAAGATCCGCGCCGGCGCATCGGGGGTGCAGCTGTATTCGGCGCTTGTCTATGGCGGGCTGTCGCTGGTGCCGCGCATCCTGCACGACCTTGACGCGCTGCTGGCGCGCGACGGGTTCGCATCGGTTGCGGATGCGGTCGGCACCGGGCGCGGGGACTGGCTGTGATCCTGTGGCACAACCCGCGCTGTTCCAAGTCGCGCGCCGCGCTGGCGCTGCTGACAGAGCGCGGTGCCACCCCGACCGTGCGCCGATACCTGGACGAGCCGCCATCCCTTGACGAGCTGTGCGCCGCACGCGCCGCGCTTGGCGGGGCGGTCATCGACATGATGCGCCCTTGCGAACCTGCCTTCCGCGCCCTTGGGCTGACCCGGGACAGCGACGATGACACCTTGCTGCGTGCCATGGCCGCCGAGCCGAAGCTGATCGAACGCCCGATCCTGTTCGCCGGCGGGCGCGCCGCAATCGGGCGCCCGCCGGAAACCCTGCTGGCGCTGCTGTAACTCAGTCGTAGACGCGCTGATCCTCGATCACGATGCCATCGCGCGGCAGGGCGCCCGGCTTGACCAGTTCGACCGTTCCCTTCAGCTTCAGCACCTCGATGATCGTGCCGGCATAGGCTTCGGGGTTCTCGGCCCGGGTTTCGATCCGCACCGTCATCACGTCCATCTCGCCGTCGCGGCTGGCGATGACGCGGGCGCGGTCGATTTCGGCATGTTTCGCCACAAGGGCGGCGACCTGTTCGGGGCGCACGAACATGCCCTTGATCTTGGCGGTCTGGTCGGCCCGCCCCATCCAGCCACGGATGCGCATGTTGGACCGCCCGCACGGGCTTGTGCCCGGCATCGCCGCCGACAGATCGCCGGTGGCGAAGCGGATCAGCGGGTAGTCGGGGTTCAACGTGGTGACCACCACCTCGCCCACCTCGCCGGGCGCCACGGGATCGCCGGTGCCGGGGGTGACGATTTCCACGATCACCCGCTCGTCGACGATCATCCCGTCCATGGCGGCGCTTTCATAGGCGACCATGCCCAGATCGGCGGTGGCATAGCACTGCCGGCAGGCGACCCCGCGATCCGCGTACCAGTCGCGCAGGCTGGGAAACAGCGCCCCGCCCGACACGGCGGCCCGCGTGATGCCAAGCGACAGCCCCAGCGCGTCGGCCTTTTCCAGGATCAGCTTTAGGTAATCGGGCGTGCCGGCATAGGCCGTGACCCCGACGTCATGCGCCGCGCGGGCCTGCAATTCGGTCTGGCCCGTTCCGGCGGGCAGCACCGTCGCCCCCACCGCCCGCGCGCCGTTTTCAAAGATCATGCCCGCCGGCGTCAGGTGGTAGCCAAAGCAGTTCTGCACGATGTCGCCCTGCCCGATGCCGCAGGCGTGCAGAAAGCGCCCAAGCCGCCACCAGTCATGCCCGCCCCCGCCCGGCTCGTAGATCGGACCCGGAGACTGGAACACATGCGCGAACCCGTGCGCTGCGCGCGCGGCATAGCCGCCAAAGGGCGCCGCCGCCGCCTGCGCCGCAAGCAGCGCGGATTTGCGCAGCACCGGCAGCCGGGCCAGCGCGGCGGGATCGGTCACCGCCACCGGGTCGACCCCTTTCAGCGCCTCGCCGTAGCCGGGCAGCGCCTTGGCGCGCGCCACCTGCTTTGGCAGCGCAAGCGCAAGGGCGGCGGCGCGGGCATCGGCGCTGCGCGTTTCCAGATCGTCGTAATAGCTGGTCATGGATGCCGTCCCCTGTTGCCCCGCGCGGGGGCGTTTGCGCGCCCTGCCGGGCCGGCCCCTAGCCCGGCCCGGACTGGGGCGCGGGCGCAGGCAGGGGCCAGGCCGCCAATGTTTCGTAGATCGCGCCGCCCGGCGTCAGCTGTGAGCCGACAAGCCGCAATTCGCGCGCCGGTTCCGGCGCCGAGGTCAGCCCGGCGATGCGCGCCACCCCGGCATCGAACCGGTCCCGGGCGCCCGGGTGCAGCCCGCTGCCAAAGCGCACCAGCGTGATATGCGGGCGGAAGCGTTCGCGCGACAGCACGATCCCCGCCGCGCGCACCGCCGAAAGCGCCTGCCCCCGCAGCGCCAGAAGTTCCGGCGCCGGCGCCACCCCGGCGGCCAGCAGCTTGACCCGCCGCCCGCCAAAGCTTTGCACGCCCCGAAGCGCCAGCGCGCAGCCCCGCAAGGCCACGCCCGACAGCGCCGCGTCCAGTTCGGCCAGCGCGTAGTCCGGTTGCTCGTCCAGGAAGGCGAGCGTCAGGTGCAGGTTTTCCTCGGGGATGGCGCGGCCCACGGGCAGCGTTTCCTGCGCCGCCAGCAGCGGCGGAACAAGCGCATCGGGAACGGCAAGGGCCAGGAAACATCGCATCGCCCCCCGTCATGCCAGCCAACGCTTGCGGCGTCGATAGCTGCGCACGTCGCGAAAGGATTTGCGCCCATCGTCCGACATGCCAAGATAGAATTCCTTGACGTCGGGATTTTCGCGCAGGTCCGCGGCGGGGCCATCCATCACCACGCGCCCGCTTTCCAGGATATAGCCGTAATGGGCATAGCGCAGGGCCACGTTGGTGTTCTGTTCCGCCAGCAGGAACGACACGCCCTCGCCTTCGTTCACCGCCTTGACGATCTGAAAGATCTGTTCGACCAGCTGCGGCGCAAGCCCCATGCTGGGTTCGTCCAGCAGCACGGTTTCGGGGCGGCTCATGAGGGCGCGGCCGATGGCGCACATCTGCTGTTCCCCGCCCGAGGCATAGCCCGCCTGGCTTTTGCGCCGCTCGCGCAGACGGGGGAAATATTCATAGACCATTTCCAGGTCGCGTTCGACCGCCGCCCGCCCGTCGCGGCGGGTGAAGGCGCCGGTCAGCAGGTTTTCCTCGACCGTGAGATGTTCGAAGCAATGGCGCCCTTCCATCACCTGGATGACGCCCTTTTTCACCAGCGCCGCCGGGGCAAGATCCTGCACCCGCTCGCCCCGGTAGATGATCGAGCCCTTGGTCACCTGCCCGCGTTCCGATTGCAGCAGGTTGGATATGGCTTTCAGCGTGGTGGTCTTGCCCGCGCCGTTGCCCCCCAGCAGCGCCGTGATGCCGCCCTTGGGCACCTTCAGCGACACGCCCTTCAGCACGAGGATGACGTGGTTGTAGATCACCTCGATATTGTTGACCTCAAGAAGGGTCTCGGTGCGTGCGGCGTCCAGCATGGGAATATGTTCCTGAATTCAGCGGCATCCGGCGGCAGCGGGCTTGCGCCGCCGCCGGACGGGGGATCAGCTTTCGCAGTCTTCGTTCACCGGCCAGGGCGCGTTGGCTTCGGCGTATTCACGCGCCTTGGCCTGTTCAAGTTCGGAAATCGCATCCGTGTCCGGCATGATAAGATCCGACGCCTTGACGAATTTCGCCCCGTCCCATTCCAGGATCCAGCCGCCCGAATGGCCGGTGTGGTTGGAACACGAGGTCGAAAACGGCGGCACCATCCCGGTCAGCCCCAGTTCGGCCAGACGCGCATCGGTCAGGTTCAGGTTCTCAAGCCCCCAGCGCAGGTCGGCGGGCGTGATGTCGGGCGTGCCCGCGTGTTCCTGCGCCACGGTGATGCCCTCGGCAAGGATGGCGGAAATCACAAGGCCGCGCGAATAGAACACGCCTTCCATTTCCTCGGCCGAGGTCTGCGACTTGCCCGCGTCGATCACCAGCCGCTTGACGTCCGCCATGACCGGCGCATCGGGGTTGGGAAAGGACCAGCTGACGGATTTGTAGCCCTTGCCATCCTCGCCCACCAGCTTGAGGTCGGCGTCATGGCCGGCCCACCAGACGCCCAGCATCTGGTCCATGGGATAGCGCGTCTTGACCGCTTCGGTGATGGCGCCGGCGTTCATCGCGCCCCAGCCCCACATGATGACGTAATCGGGCCGCTCGCGCCGGATCTGAAGCCATTGCGCCGACTGGTTCTGCATTTCCTTCAGCCCGACGGGGATCGGCAGCAGGTCGAACCCGTCGCTTTGCGCCTTCATTTCCAGATAGGGCAGCGGTTCCTTTCCGAACGGGTGGTCAAGATGCAGAAAGGCGATCTTCTTGCCCGTCAGATCGCCCATCTGCCGGATATGCTTGAGGATGATCGACGCGCCATCCCAGTAGGACAGCGGCGTGTTGAACGCCCATTGGAACACCTTGCCGTCGGCCATCGGCGAAAACCCGTACCCCGGCGCAAGGATCGGGATCTGGTCGATGTTGGTCTTGGGCAGCACCTGCAGCGTGATGCCGGTGGACCAGGGCTGCGTCACCAGCGCGGCGCTTTTGGTCTTTTCGTAGCATTCCACGCCCTTTTCGGTGGAATAGCCGGTTTCGCATTCGCTGAAATCGACCATGACGCCGCCGATGCCGCCGTCGCGGGCGTTCAGCATCGCCATGTAATCGGCCTGCCCGTTCATCAGCGGAATGCCGGTCGCGGCGAACGGCCCCGTGCGATAGGCCAGGTTCGGCGTCGAAAGGCCCTCGGCCAGCGCCGCCGTTCCCAGCAGCCCCCCCAGCGCCGCGGCTGCGGCGATCCTTGTCAGTCTGGTCATCGTAAAGTCTCCTCCCTTTATGCGATGACTGGCCCGCCTAGTGCGGAAAGGGCCAGATGATCAGCTTTTCCCGGATCAGCGCCCAAAGCCGTGCCAGCCCGTGCGGTTCGATGATCAGGAAGAACACGATAAGCGCGCCCACGATCATGATGTTCAGATGTTCGACCGTGGCCGAACTGATCGGCAGCCCCAGCGCCTCGGGCACGGTGCCAAGCACCACCGGCAGGCCCACGATCAGGATCGCGCCCAGATAGTTGCCCATGATCGACCCCAGCCCGCCGATGATGGCGATGAACAGGATGCGAAAGCTCAGCGGGATGTCGAACAGGTTCGGTTCCGCCGCGCCGCGCCACATGAACACGAACAGCGCCCCCGCGACCCCCACCACATAGGACGACACCGCAAAGGCCGTCAGCTTGGAACGCATCAGGTTGATGCCGATCAGCTCGGCCGCGATGTCCATGTCGCGCGTGGCCTTCCAGGTGCGCCCCAGCGTGCCGCGCGTCAGGTTGATGCACATCCATGTCATCAGGGACACCACCGCCAGCACGACGTAGTATTGCACCCGGCTGTCCGCCTGCGGCCCCGCCACGTAGACCCCGAACATGGTCAGGTTCGGCACCTGGATCGCGCCCGAGGCGTTGTAGTTGTAAAGCCAGCCCCATTTCTCGAACAGCCAGACCAGAAAGAACTGCGCCGCCAGCGTGGCGATCGCCAGGTAGAACCCCTTGATCCGCAGGGACGGGATGCCAAAGGCCACGCCCACGCCCGCGCTGAACGCCCCCGACAGCAGGATCGCCACCACCGGGTTCAGCCAGGGCATCAGCGTCACCATCTTGTAGCAGGCATAGGCCCCGACCCCCATGAAGGCCGCCGTGCCCAGCGACAGCTGCCCGGCATATCCCGTCAGCAGGTTCAGCCCCAGCGCCGCCAGCGAATAGATCAGGATCGGGATCAGCAGCGTCTGAAAGGCGAACTCGCTTGCCAGCAAGGGCAGCACGCCCCAGGCGAAGGCAAGGATGATGGCCAGCAGCGCCGCGTCCTGACGAACGGGAAACAGCGCCTGGTCGGCCTGGTAGCTGGTCTTGAACTGTCCTGCCGTGCGGTAGAGCATGCGGCGTTTCCTCCGTTGGTCGTGCTTGTGTCAGGGCGCCCTGCCCTTTGGGGCCGCGTCAGACCCGTTCGATGATGCGTTCCCCGAACAATCCCTGCGGGCGGAACAGCAGCACGATCAGCGCCAGCACAAAGGCGAACCACGTTTCGGTGTTGCCCCCCAGCAGCGGCTGGCCCCAGTAGATTTCGAACAGCTTTTCCATCATGCCGATCATCAGCCCGCCGATGATGGCGCCGGTGATGCTTTCCAGCCCGCCCAGCATGAGCACCGGCAGCGCCTTGTAGGCGATCACCTCAAGCGCGAAACTGACCCCGGCGCGCGCGCCCCAGGCGATGCCCGTGACCAGCGCGATGATCCCGGCGATGAACCACACCAGCACCCAGATCTGCGACAGGGAAATCCCCACCGAAAGCGCCGCCTGGTGATCGTCGCCCAGCGCCCGGATCGCCCGGCCCATGCGCGTCTTGTTCAGGAACACCAGCAAAAGCGCCACCAGCAGGGCCGCCACCGCGACCGCCGTGATGTCCTGCTGTTCCAGGATCAGCAGCCCTCCCATGGGTTCCAGCACCACCGACCCGGTGGGAATGCCCAGTTCCTGCGTGATCATCACCTTGTTCTCGCCGCCGAAGATGATCTCGCCAAGGCCGATCAGGAACAGCGTGATGCCGATCGTGGCCATGAACAGGATGATGTCGGGCTGCCCCACCAGCGGGCGCAGCACCACCCGTTCGATGGTCACGGCCAGAACGAACATCACCCCCAGCGTCAGGATCACGCAGATCCACGCCGGAACGCCCATCGCGTGCAGCCCCACCAGGGTCAGCGCGGCGAACACCACCATGATGCCCTGCGCGAAATTGAAGATCCGCGACGAGCGGAAGATCAGCACGAACCCCAGCGCGATCAGCGCATAAAGGATGCCCGAAACCAGCCCCTCCCACAGCACCTGAAGCAGGAAATCGGGCGCCTCGACCATGTCGACGAATGGCGCGATGAAGATGTCGTTCAGCATGTCTGTCCCCCAGATTTCAGGCCCGGCGCGCCCCTGTCGCGAAGCAAGCCGCCCCGCCTCACTGCGCCACCCCAAGGTAGGCGTCGATCACGTCCTGGTTGGCGCGCACTTCCTGCGGCGGGCCGTCCCCGATCTTCTTGCCGTAATCCATCACGACCACCCGGTCCGACAGATCCATCACCACGCCCATGTCATGTTCGATCAGCACGATGGTGGTGCCGAATTCGTCGTTCACATCCAGGATGAAGCGGCTCATGTCCTCTTTTTCCTCGACGTTCATCCCCGCCATCGGCTCATCCAGCAGCAGGATCGACGGCTCGGCGGCCAGCGCACGGGCCAGTTCGACCCGTTTCTTCAAGCCGTAGGACAGACGCGACACGGGCGTCTTGCGGATCGCCTGGATTTCCAGAAAGTCGATGACCTTTTCCACCACCACCCGGTTGGCGATCTCTTCATCGCGGGCACGGCCCCACCACAGGGCCTGGCTGGCGATGCCCGCCTTCATGTGCGTCAGCCGACCGGTCATCACGTTGTCCAGCACCGACATGCCCTCGAACAGCGCGATGTTCTGGAAGGTGCGCGCGATGCCCAT
>CAXICP010000089.1:0-9800 GCA_964022595.1 uncultured Salipiger sp. | reverse complement strand
CGTACCAGTCCACTGAAGGTTCGGTCCCCTTTGCGCGCGGCCTGTTGAACGCACGCGCGGTGCCCGGGCCTTGTGACAGCCGCTTTTCCATGCCACCCAAGAGCCGCGTTATCAAGAGAGGCCCCAGATGAAACCCAAGATTGCCGGTTTTCCCGCCACACGCCTGCGCCGCCTGCGCGCGACCCCGGCCGTCCGTGCGCTGGTGGCCGAAAACGTGCTTAGCCCCGCCGATCTGATCTGGCCCGTCTTCGTGCGCGATGGCACCGGGGTTTGCGAACCCGTCGCATCCATGCCCGGCGTGAACCGGCTGTCGGTGGACAAGGTCGCCGATGCCGCGCGCGAGGCGCATGCGCTGGGAATCCCCGCCATCTGCCTGTTTCCCTACACCGATCCGGCCAGGCGCAGCGAAGACGCGGCCGAGGCCTGGAACCCCGACAACCTCAGCAACCGCGCCACCCGCGCCATCAAGGACGCGGTGCCTGATATCGCGGTGATGACCGATGTGGCGCTTGACCCCTATTCGTCCACCGGGCACGACGGCTTCGTGGTGCACGGCGAGATCGTCAACGACGAGACGGTCGAGGCGCTGGTGAAACAGGCGCTTGGCCAGGCGCGCGCAGGCTGCGACATCATCGGGCCGTCCGATATGATGGACGGGCGCATCGCCGCGATCCGCGCCGAGCTGGAACGCGAGGGTTTCCGCAACACCGCGATCATGAGCTATTCGGCCAAGTACGCCAGCGGCTTTTACGGCCCCTTCCGCGATGCGGTCGGCGCATCGGGCGCGCTGCGGGGCGACAAGGCCACCTACCAGATGCAGCCTGCCAATTCGGACGAGGCCATGCGCCTGATCGAACGCGACCTGTCCGAAGGCGCCGACATGGTGATGGTCAAGCCCGGGATGCCCTATCTCGACATCTGCCGCCGCGCCAAGGACATGTTCGGCGCGCCCACCTTCGCCTACCAGGTGTCGGGCGAATACGCGATGCTGGCGGGGGCCTTCGACAACGGCTGGCTGGACCGCGAAAAGGTGATGATGGAAAGCCTGATGGCCTTCAAGCGTGCCGGCTGCGACGGGGTGCTGACCTATTTCGCCCCGGCCGCCGCACGGCTGCTGAACGGCTGACCCGGCCTGCCCCGCGCCGCCATGCCGCGGAACTCTGCCGGCGCGGGAACATCCCGGGTGACAGTTTGGCCCGCCTATTGTACCATCGCCGCGCAACCGGCGGGACAGCCGGACAACCCTTCGGACAGGCACGGCCCACGGGAGAGGGCCCAAGGTACAGGACGCGAGAGCAGACCGATGAACATGACCCGACGCAAGCTCACCCTCTCACTGGGGGCGATGGGCGCACTGACAGCCTGCGGCAACGGTGTGGGAAGCACCGGCAGTTCGACGATCGACGCGCGCGTGGATTCCACGCTTAGCCAGATGTACTACCAGTTTCCCGGCACCGTCGACCTTGGCAACAAGGCGTCCGGCATGCTGGTCATGCCGCTGGTGACCGAGGCGGGGCTGGGCCTTGGCGGCGCCTACGGGCGCGGCGCGCTGCGCGTGGGCGGTGTGACGGTGGATTACTATTCCATGGTCAAGGGCACCGGCGGGCTGCAGATCGGTGCGCAGCAATACGCACATGTGCTGTTCTTCATGACGCAGGACGCGCTGTCGAACTTCCGCCGCTCGCCCGGCTGGGCCGCAGGGGCCAACATCGAATACGCCACCCCCGAAAAGGGCGAGACGCTTGCCGCCGAGACGACCACGTCGATGTCGCCGGTGATCGCCGTCATCTTCGGGCAGTCCGGCCTGCGCCTTGGCGCGACGCTGGAAGGCACCAAGTACACCCGCATCATTCCCTGATCTGGGCCCTGATCCCGGCGCGGGGTGCGGCGCGCACCCCGCCACCCCCGGTCAGTGGTAGCGGAATTCCCCGACCACGTGGCGCCATTCGCCCGAAGCCATCATCTTGCGGTGGGTGAAGCGCACCGAATGCAGCGGCCCCTCGATGCTGTCCTGCCAGAATTCGATGAACCCGAACAGCTTGGGATGGTCCGGCGCCAGGTCGTATTCCTGCCAGACAAAGGAATTCAGCACGTTCCGGTAATCGGGCATCCGGTAGAACAGTTCGGCGGTCGTCAGACCGTAGCCCCGGAGCATGAGTTCGACCTCTGTTTCCTGCATCGCTTTACCTCGTTACAGCCATGTCATAAAACTGTGCCGCGCGAGTCGTTATCTTTCAATGAAAACAGTCTGTTGGCAGGCGGCCCGGGTGGCTGCCAGAAAACCGGGCGCGCGACCATTGCGCGCAACATCCTGTCTCTGATATAGATCGGCTCAACAAGATATAGCATAAGAACAGACAGGCGAGCCTCGTGACCGATACGCCGGAACCCCCTGAAAACGACAAAGAAATGGGCGGCCCTGAACGGCCTGTCCATTCTGGCCCGGGAATCTCGATCATCGACGAGATGAAGTCGAGCTATCTCGACTACGCGATGAGCGTGATCGTCTCGCGCGCCATTCCCGATCTGCGCGACGGGCTCAAGCCCGTCCACCGCCGCATCCTTTACACGATGTGGGAAAACGGCCAGACCCGTGCCAAGGGCTATCGCAAATGCGCCACCGCCGTCGGTGACGTGATGGGCCGCTACCACCCGCATGGCGACAGCGCGATCTATGACGCGCTGGTGCGCATGGCGCAGGATTTTTCCATGTCGCTGCCGCTGATCGACGGTCAGGGCAACTTTGGCTCGATGGATGGCGACCCGCCCGCCGCCTACCGTTACACCGAGGCGCGGCTGGACAAATCCGCCGAGGCGCTGCTTGAGGACATCGACAAGGACACCGTTGATTTCGTCCCCAACTACGCCAACGAACGGATGGAACCGGTGGTTCTGCCGGCGCGCTATCCCAACATTCTGGTCAACGGCTCCGAAGGGATCGCCGTCGGCATGGCCACGCGCATCCCCCCCCACAACCTGGGCGAGGTGATCGACGCGACGCTTGCCCTGATCGATAACCCCGACCTGTCGTCCGAGCAGCTGATCGACTACATCCCCGCCCCCGATTTTCCCACGGGCGGCGTGATCCTGGGCCGGTCGGGCGCGCGCAAGGCCTATCTTGAAGGGCGCGGCAGCGTCATCATCCGGGCCAAGACCCGGATCGAGGAAATCCGCCGCGACCGCTATGCCATCGTCATCGACGAAATCCCCTACCAGGTGAACAAGGCGGTGATGATCGAACGCATCGCCGAGGCGGTGCGCGACAAGAAGATCGAAGGCATCGCCCACGTTCAGGACGAATCCGACCGTTCCGGCGTGCGCGTCGTGGTCGAGCTGAAGCGCGATGCCACCGCCGAGGTGGTGCTTAACCAGCTGTATCGCTTCACCCCGATGCAGACCTCGTTCGGCTGCAACATGCTGGCGCTGAACGGCGGCAAGCCCGAACAGCTGACGCTGCGCGCCTTCCTGACCGCCTTCGTGGATTTCCGCGAAGACGTGGTGGCCCGCCGCACCGCCTACCTGCTGCGCAAGGCGCGCGAGCGCGCGCATGTGCTGTGCGGCCTGGCGGTCGCGGTCAGCAACGTCGACGAGGTGGTGCGCACCATCCGCCAGTCGCAGGACGCCGCCGAGGCGCGCGAAAAGCTGATGACTCGCCGCTGGCCGGCCGAGGAAATCCTGCCCTATATCGCCCTGATCGACGATCCGACCCACAAGGCGAACGACGATGGCACCTACAACCTGTCCGAGGCCCAGGCCCGCGCCATCCTGGAACTGCGGCTTCAGCGCCTGACCCAGCTGGGCGTCAAGGAAGTCACCGACGAACTTGAGGAACTGGCCGGCAAGATCCGCGAATACCTGGAAATCCTGTCCAGCCGCGAGCGGATCATGCAGATCATCACCGACGAGATGAAGGCCGTGCGCGACCTGCACGCGGTGCCGCGGCGCACCGAAATCATCGACTGGGCCGGCGATCTGGAAGACGAAGACCTGATCGAACGCGAAGACATGGTCGTTACCGTCACCGCCGAGGGCTACATCAAGCGCACCCCGCTGGCCGATTTCCGCGCGCAAAAGCGCGGCGGCAAGGGGCTGTCGGGCGGGTCCATGAAAGAGGATGACGTGGTCACCCAGCTGTTCGTGGCCAACACCCACACACAGTTGCTGTTCTTCACCACCGCCGGCATGGTCTACAAGCTCAAGTGCTGGCGTCTGCCGCAGGGCGGGCGCACGTCCAAGGGCAAGGCGATCGTCAACATCCTGCCGATCCCTCAGGGGGTTTCGGTGGCCGCCATCATGCCCGTCGACCGGGACGAGGCCGATTGGGACGATCTGCAGATCGTCTTTGCCACCTCGAAGGGGTCGGTGCGCCGCAACCGGCTGTCCGATTTCACCAACGTGATGCGCAACGGCAAGATCGCCATGAAGTTCGAGGGCGAGGATGAATCCACGCGCCTGATCAACGCCCGCATCTGTTCCGAGGATGACGACATCATGCTCGTCACCAACTCGGGCCGGGCGATCCGCTTTCCGGTGCCCGAGGTGCGGGTGTTCAACTCGCGCAATTCGACCGGCGTGCGCGGCGTCAGGCTGGCCGAGGGCGCCGAGGTGGTGTCCATGTCGATCATCCGCCATTTCGAAGCAGAATCGGACGAACGCGCCTCGTATCTCAAGATGCGCCGCCTGATGGCCGGGGTCACCGAAGACGATTCCTCGGACGAGGAAGGCAACGCCGACACCCCCCTGCCGCAGGAACGTTACGCCGAAATGTCGGCAGCGGAAAACCTGATCCTGACGATCACCGCAAAGGGGCTGGGCAAGCTGTCGTCTTCGCTGGATTACCCGGTGCGCGGACGCGGCGGCATGGGCGTCACCGCGTGGGAAAAGACCATGCGCGGGGGCGAGATCGTGGCGTCCTTCCCGGTGCAGATGGAAGACCAGATCATGCTGGCCACGTCGACCGGCCAGTCGATCCGGGTGCCCGTGGATGGCATTTCCTTCCGCTCGCGCAGCGCCGGCGGCGTCAAGGTGTTCAACACCCGCCCGGATGAAACCGTGGTGTCCGTGGCCTGGATCGCCGAACAGGACGACGAGGAAGAAACCCCCGAAACCTGAACATTGCGCGGGGGCGGGCCACGGCCTGCCCCTGCCTTTCCCGGCCCCGCAAAGCTGCACGGCTTTGCCTTGGCACCGGCGGCGCAAGCCCCCATATTGGGACCATGCTGCGCTTTGCCCCCATCCTTCTGGCCATCCTTTACGCCATTGCCATGTACTGGTTTTCAAGCTGGCGCACCGCGCGCGAGCTTGACGCGAAATCGACCGAACTGGCCGATCCGGTGCTGGGCGGGCTGACCCGGCGCATGGCCGCCGCGCTGGACCTGCCGCGCATCCGGGTCAACATCTACGAGGTCGAACCGGTCAACGGGCTGGCCGCGCCGGACGGGCGGATCTTCATCACCCGGGGCTTTTACCAGCGCTACCGCTCGGGCGAGGTCAGCGCCGAGGAACTGGCATCCGTCATCGCGCATGAACTGGGCCATGTGGCGCTGGGGCATTCGCGCCGGCGCATGATCGACTTTTCGGGCCAGAACGCCATTCGCACCGCGCTTGCCATGGTGCTTAGCCGGTTTCTGCCGGGCATCGGCACCGTCATCGCCAACGCGCTGACCACGCTGCTGGCCGCGCGCCTGTCGCGGGGCGATGAATACGAGGCCGACGCCTATGCCGCCGCCCTTCTGCACAAGGCGGGCATCGGCATCGGCGCGCAGAAATCGCTGTTCCGCAAGCTTGAGGCGCTGACCGACGGGCGCGGCGGCGCCGTGCCGGCCTGGCTGCTTTCACACCCCAAGACGGAAGAGCGCATCGCCGCGCTGGAAACGCTGGAAGCCCGTTGGGCCGCGCTTGGCAAAAGCTGACCCGCGCTTGACACCCCTGCCCGCGCGCGCCAGAACCCCAGCGAACCATATACCCGCAACCGGGCGTTCCGTGGGCGCCAAACCGACGAGGAGAGCCAAGCGATGGCCCAGATTTCCCTCACCTTCCCCGATGGCAACGCGCGCGATTACGAGGCCGGCGTCACGCCCGCCGATGTCGCGGCATCCATTTCCAAGTCGCTGTCGAAAAAGGCGATCTCGGCGACCGTGAACGGCGCCCACTGGGATCTGCAATGGCCCATCGACGCCGACGCCAGCATCGCCATCAACACGATGCAGGATGAAGACCCCAGCCTGGAACTGATCCGCCACGACCTTGCCCACGTCATGGCCCGCGCCGTGCAGGAAATCTGGCCCGACACCCGCGTCACCATCGGCCCTGTCATCAAGGACGGCTGGTACTACGATTTCGACCGCGCCGAACCCTTCACCCCCGAAGACCTTGGCGCGATCGAGGCGCGGATGAAGGACATCATCAACGCCCGCGACGTGGTGCGCACCGAAATCTGGGACCGCGCGCGTGCGCGCAAGCATTACGAGGACAGCGGCGAGCCCTTCAAGGTCGAACTGATCGACCGCATTCCCGAAGATGCGCCCATCCGCATGTACTGGCACGGAGACTGGCAGGATCTGTGCCGCGGCCCGCACCTGGCGCATACCGGCCAGCTTCCGGCGGATTCCTTCAAGCTGATGGGCGTGTCCGGCGCCTATTGGTTCGGTGACGTCAACCGCCCCATGCTGCAGCGCATCACCGGCGTGGCCTTCCGCAACCGCAAGGATCTGCAGGGGTATCTGACCTTCCTTGAAGAAGCCGCCAAGCGCGATCACCGCAAGCTGGGCCGCGAGATGGACCTGTTCCACCTGCAGCCCGAAGCGCCGGGACAGATCTTCTGGCACCCCAACGGCTGGACCATCTACACCGGCCTGCAGGATTACATGCGCCGGATGCAGCGCGAGGATGGCTATGTCGAGGTGAACACCCCGCAGGTGGTCAGCCGCAAGCTGTGGGAAGATTCCGGCCACTGGGACAACTACCGCGAGAACATGTTCGTGGTCGAGGTCGACGAGGAAGGCGCCAAGGAAAAGACCATCAACGCGCTCAAGCCCATGAACTGCCCCTGCCACGTGCAGATTTTCAACCACGGGCTTAAATCCTACCGCGACCTGCCGCTGCGCATGGCCGAATTCGGCTCGTGCAACCGCTATGAACCCTCGGGCGCGCTGCACGGGATCATGCGCGTGCGCGGCTTTACCCAGGACGACGCGCATGTGTTCTGTACCTTCGATCAGGTCGAGGCGGAATCGAAGAAATTCATCGAATTCCTGGCGCAGATCTACGATGACCTTGGCTTTTCCAACTGGCGCGTGAAACTGTCGACCCGCCCCGAAAAGCGCGTCGGCAGCGAAGAAAGCTGGGATCGCATGGAAGAGGCGCTGGCCAATGCCTGCAAGGCCGCCGACCGCCCGTTCGAGATCTTTCCCGGCGAGGGCGCCTTTTATGCGCCCAAACTGGAATTCGTGCTGACCGACGCCATCGGCCGCGACTGGCAATGCGGCACGCTGCAGCTTGACCCGAACCTGCCCGAACGGCTGGACGCCAGCTATATCGGCCAGGATGGCGAACGCCACCGCCCGATCATGCTGCACCGCGCCGTGCTTGGCAGTTTCGAGCGGTTCATCGGCATCCTGATCGAGGAACACGCCGGCAAGCTGCCGTTCTGGCTGGCGCCGCGCCAGGTTGTCGTGGCCTCGATCACCTCGGAAGCCGATCCTTACGTCGATGAGGTGGTCGCCGCGCTGAAGGCCGCCGGCGTGCGGGCCGAGGCTGACCAGCGCAACGAAAAGATCAACTACAAGGTGCGCGAGCATTCCGTCGGCAAGGTGCCTGTTATCCTTGCGGTCGGCGCGCGCGAGGTCGAGGAACGTACCGTCACCGTTCGTCGCCTTGGCGAAAAGCAGACCCAGGTCGCGCCGCTTGACGATCTGGTCGCGCAGCTGGCGCTGGACGCCACCGCGCCGGACCTGCGCTAGGGGTCGATACGCAAAAGCCCGGGGCGACGCCGCCCCGGGCCTGAAACTGTCAGGCAGGGCTAGGTCAGCGCCGCCTGCACATCCTTGTCCCAGCCCAGCCACATGGCGCCGCCGTCCACGATCAGCGGACGCTTCATCAGCGCCGGGTGATCCTTCAGCAATGCCAGCGCCGGGCGGGCGCGCTCGTTCTCGTCAAGGTTGCGCCAGGTGGTCGACCGTGTGTTGACCAGCCGCGCGCCGAATTGCGCATGGGCCGCTTCCAGCACGTCGCCCGGCACGCCCGCGTCGCGCACGTCCACCATCTCTGCGCCGGGCAATGCCCGCAGCGCCTTGCGGCAGGTGTCGCAATTTTTCAGTCCGTACAGCTTCATCTCGCCCTCTGCTTCGTCTTCGCCGGACAAAATATCGCCGATTGCTGCAAGAGCGAAGCGTTTCTCTTGATTTTTACATCGCCTGTGTAACGGTTTGAGGCGTGACATTCGGCGATCAGACCCGGAAGGCGAGCCGCCAAACCGGTTTTTCCCCTGAAAGGCGAAGGTGACGGCGTGCCCGGTCCGGTCCGGGCAGGTGTATCGAGGACGACTGGAAGGAGCACGGGAACATGCCAAGCGGCACCGTGAAATGGTTCAACACGACCAAAGGCTATGGATTCATCGCCCCGGAAGAAGGCGGAAAAGACGTTTTTGTACATATATCGGCCGTCGAAAGGTCGGGGCTGACGGGCCTCGCCGACAACCAGAAGGTGGCCTATGAACTCAAGGAAGGGCGCGACGGACGGATGATGGCGTCCGATCTCAAACCGCTCTGATCCCGGATCATCGGCGCAACCGCCTTGTCCCGGCCCGGGCGCGCGCATGGGCCGGGGCCGTATTGCAGGCCCATCGCGGCGCGGCCCGCACAGTCAGGCCTGAAGCCGCTTTGCTTCCTGCCCGGCCAGTCGCACCAGGTCGGCCATGAACGGCTTGTCCAGATCCTCGCTGCGCGTGGCCGCGAACAGCCCGCGCCGAAGCCCCTTTCGCGTAAGCGGGCGGGTGACGTAGTCGGAATTGAACTTCACCTCGCGCACCACCCAGTCGGGCAGCACCGACACGCCGCGATTGGATGCGACCAGCAACAGGATGACCGCCGTCAGCTCGACCTGGCGGATCGCTGCGGGTTCCACCTTGGCCGGGCCCAGCAATTGCGAGAACACGTCCAGCCGCGTCCGGTCCACCGGGTAGGTGATCAGCGTCTCGCCCCGGAAATCCTGCGCGTCGATCCACGGACGGGCGGCCAGCGGATGCGCTGCCGCCGCCACGAACACCGGGCTGTAATCGAACAGCGGCGCGAAGGTCACGCCCGGCAGTTCCTCGGGATCGGACGAGATCACCACGTCGACCTCTTCCTTCATCAGCGCCGGCATGGCATCGAAGGCAAGCCCCGGGCGGATGTCCACATCGACGTCCGGCCAGGTCTTGCGAAAGGATTCCAGCACCGGGAACAGCCATTCGAAACAGGCGTGGCATTCGATGGCGATGTGCAGCCGCCCCGACTTGCCGCTGCGCAGACCGGCGAATTCCTCTTGCAGCGCCTCGACTTGCGGCAGCACCTGTTCGGCCAGCCGCAGCAGCCGGAACCCCGCCGCCGACAGCCGCATCGGCTTGGACCGGCGCACGAACAGTTCGACCCCCGCCTGGTCTTCCAGCCCCTTGACCTGATGCGAGAGCGCCGATTGCGTGATGTTCAGCTGTTCGGCGGCGCGCGCCAGCCCGCCCGCCTCGTGGATCGCCTTGACGGTGCGCAGGTGCCGGAATTCGATATGCATCCCGCGGTTTCCCTCATGTTGTTCTTGAGATTTAT